>JBJEIW010000223.1:0-6506 GCA_051877435.1 Candidatus Ornithomonoglobus sp. | reverse complement strand
AAACTTGTTACAGCGTAACAGGTCTTATTTGGGTGCTGATAGCTGAATAGTAACGGCTTTTGTGCGGCATCCCCGAAAATTATTTTATAAACCGGTTGACTAATCGAAAAAAAGCGAGTATAATATAAGTATCACAAGAAAGGAGTCCGGAATATAAAAATGATACTTTCACCGAGAATTGATGTTGTGTTTAAAATGCTGTTCACACCTAAGCAAAATGAGGATATCCTTACAGATTTTCTTGCTGCGGTGTTAGATATTGAAGTATCTGATATAAGTGATGTAAAGGTTCTGAACGGTGAAATTTTACCGGATGATATTACAAAGAAATTCAGCAGGCTTGATATATTGCTTAGTGTTAAGGATAAGAAAATCAATATAGAGATGCAGGTGCGCATGACGCATGACTATGCCGACAGAGTAGCATTTTATGCGGCAAAGGTATTTGTTAAGGACTTGGAGAGCGGTGATGCATATTCCAATCTTGAACAGACAATATCAATTAATATACTGGATTACAAAATGTTTGAAGCGGAGGCATGCCACTCAACCTTTATGCTTAAGGAAATGAATAGAGATGAGGTGCTAACCGATAAGCTCAGAATCGATTTCCTGGAGCTTCCGAAAACGGAAAGCGACAACAGCATACAGGTAAAGCGTTTAAAGAAGTGGATGCGGTTTTTCAATATCAAGACAGAGGAGGATGCGGATATGATTGCACAAGCTAATGATACTATGATAAATAAAGCGGTATATGTGCTGCGTGAAATGAGTGCCGATGCAAGAGCGCGGGAGATAGCGCGTCAAAGAGAAAAAGTTCTGCATGATGAAGCGTCATATTTGGAAACTGCTCGCTTGGAAGGCAGAGCTGAAGAACGCAGACAACTACTCGCTCAGCTTCGAGCACTGGGTGTTGATGAAGCTATGCTCTCACAAGCAGTAAGTAATCTGCAGTAATAAAACAGTATTAATAATCCACTGAGGATGGGTACTAAAATGCCTGTCCTCTTTTTCTTTGCCCGTACCCGAAGTCGGGCTTTTTGTATTGGAGGAAAACATAATGACAACAGAACAGTTTAACGGTGAGCGTGATTACCGTGTATCGATGGCGATTGTAAAATCGCTGCTTGAGAAAGAGCTTATCACGCCGAAGGAGTACGCAAAAATTGATACAATCATGACCAAGAAATACTGCCCTATAATCGGCAGTTTATGAGCCAAAAATGACTTGATATATCACGGCTTCTATTGTAATATGGACCTATAAAAATATGAAAGGACGAGGTTCTATGAAAAAAGTTGTACAGAAAATAGAAGCGTGGAAACCGAAAACACCAAAGCTTCTGAAGGTGGCGGCATATGCGAGAGTGTCATCGGGCAAGGACGAAATGCTGCATTCGCTCTCGGCACAGGTGAGCTATTACAGTAGGCTTATACAGTCACATAGGGATTGGGCATATGCCGGGGTATATGCAGATTCAGCAGTGACAGGTACTAAGGAAGCAAGAGACGAATTTCAGCGTATGCTTGGGGATTGCCGCAACGGTAAGATTGATATGATTATAACCAAAAGCATAACAAGGTTTGCAAGGAATACAGTCGTACTGCTTTCAGTTGTGCGCGAACTTAAGGACTTAGGTGTTGATGTATGGTTTGAAAAAGAGAATATCCATAGTAACAGTGGGGATGGTGAGCTTATGCTTACCATCCTCGCTTCTTTTGCACAGGAGGAAAGCTTGTCAGTGAGTGAAAACTGCAAGTGGCGTATACAAAACGATTTCAAGCGGGGCATTCCGACAGGCACGACTGTTTACGGATATTTTGCAAAGAACAGGCAGTTAACGGTAAACGAAACAGAAGCCGTAATTGTAAGGCGGATATTCGATATGTATATAAACGGCATGGGCTCCGAAGGCATAGCTGCGGCACTCAATAAGGATAATATCCCATCGCCGAGCGGCAGACAGTGGCAGCACAGAGCGATTTTGGATATTCTCAGGAATGAGAAATATATCGGTGACCTCATGCTGCAAAAATACTATACCACGGACCATATTACAAAACAAACGAAAAAGAATGACGGTCGCTTAAAGAAATATTATGTGACCGATAACCACGAGCCCATAATCGACAGGGAGAAGTTTGAAACAGTGAAGAAAATGATAGAGGACAAGGAAAAGAAAAATCCTCATATCAAGCCCTATGAATATGATTTCAAGCACATGGTTTTCTGCGAAAACTGCGGCTGCAAATACTACAGGAAAAAGACGCATACGGGAACAGCGTCAGAGCATTTTGTATGGAAATGCAAGACCTACACATATAAGGGTAAAAAATACTGTGACAGCAAGCAGATACCCGATGAAGTTTTAACTACTATAAGCCCTGTGATGTAATCAAGCCCCATGAAGATAACAAGCGTTGTCATAGCGCCGGTCCAGCCGCCCAGAAGCTGTGTTATGAGAGCGCCGATTATTCCTGTTACTGTGCAAATTATGTTTTTGATATTCATTCTGTTTCCTCACTTTCTGCCGTCTCCTCCGGCAATTCAATGTATTTGTATTCCTGTATTATCTCCGTGTCATTTGCAGTGTACACGGCGGCTATGTAATATCCCTCCCGTTCATCGGGACGTTCCGCTTCTGTCAGAGGCTTATAACGTCAATCTTTTCCGGCGTGCCGCCAAGCTCCGGCGTGCTCTGAAGGTTCGGGAGCTTAGTTTTGCTCGTCGATGAACCCTTATACATCTTTACGCCTATTGACGCTAATCCTGCGTGTTCTGCCATATAAAATCACTGTCCTTTCTTAATACGTTTCCCGCACCAGACGTCTGTATGTCCAGATGTGGCGGTATAATCCGCCCGCGTTCTGCGGCAGTCCGCCGGTGCGTACAAAAAATGCGGATTTCATGACCTTATCAACTTCTTTTGATAACGCCATAACCTCCGCCTTGCTGTGCGCCCACACGTTTATCGTGTAGGCAATATTGCTGTATCCGACTGTATCACCTACAGCGTTATCGCTGTTTTCAGCCTCGCTGTAGGTGACAAGTGGAAATTTGTTAGTGCTGTCCTGCACTTCCTCGGCTATCAGCGTTATGCCGTTCTCCTTGAACAGCGCCACCAATTCCGGTGTTACATCAACCACCGTTTATCACCCCATTCATTCCCTGTGCCAATGCCTCCTTTACCTTACCTTCTTGACGATAACGGTCTGAGGCTTTGACACCTTAAGTCCGTAAACCTTTCTGCCCTGGATAGCGGATGCGCCGATATATTTGTTTGTGATCTTCTCGATGCTGACATCAACCTTCCATTCCTCCACACGGTGACACCAGTTCGGATGGCCCGCGATCATCTCGACATCGTCAGAGAGTCTCTCACTTTCATATACCGCATAACCGGCAATCTCACCTATCGCGCCGCTTTCCTTCATCTGCTGCGATATGTCGCTCTGGCGGATGAAATGATCGTCCATAAGCAGCTTACCGTATGTATCCGGTGAAACTATAAGCCATCTGCCCTGAAGCGGAACATGTGCCTTAGACTGCGCTGTTCTGAGCGCGATAACCGCCGAATACGCTGTATCACCTGTAACAGCTTCGGTATCTTCCGCCACCGTGCCGTTTGTCTCCAGACATTTTATTGATTCAGCGTCAATATCTGCCGAAAGACCGTAAGCGGCGCTGTCAAGTCTCTCTGCTACAATACCGTCCGGAACTGCGGCCGCGTCATAGCCGTCGATAATCTCGTTTACGGCTCTGTCGTGATCTATCAGAAGATCTATGTGTGTTGTTGAACCTTCCTCCAGTTCAAGACCGGTTGCCTTGTTATAGTCTCTGACCGATACCTCCGTATCTCTTACCGGTATCTTTACAACTCCCGCTTTCGGATCACCCTCATAGCGGTTGTTAAAAATAACATTGTCCCTGGTAACAAGGGACGCTCTGAGCTTTTCGTCAATCAGTGACGAATAACGCTCCTGTAATGCATGTGCCATATTTTCATCATTCCTTTCTTCTTATGGCTGATAATTATTTCTTAAGATTCGGATTGAGCTTATAAAAAGCAGCTTCAACGCCGCTTGTGGGCTTGCCTCCGCTGCCGACACGCGGTGTTCCGCCGCTTGCCTTGAGCTTATCGTCAACGCCCTTCTCAATAGCCGCCTTAATAACCTTTTCCACAGTCTTGATCGATTTATCAACGCTGTCGGCATCTGTGTAGTCCAGAATGTCCGCAAGAGAAGCGTCAAGCCCCTTATCGCGGAGTGTGTCTCTCGCTGTCTGCTGAAGCTCACGCTTTGCAACAGTCTTTTCACGCTCGGCAAGCTTATCCTCTCTCTGCTGCTTCTCATATTTGGCTCTTTCCTCCGCCGTCATATTCGCAAGCTTTTCCGCCTCGGTCATTTTGCCCTCATACTGCTTTTTCTGATCATTAAGCAGCTTATCGACGTCCGCCTGTGAATAGGTCTTGCCTGCCGGTTTCGGGTCTGCTCCGGCTTTCGGCTCCGGCTTCGGCTCTGCGCCTCCGGTCGGCTCTGCTCCGCCCTGCGGCTTCGGGTCTGTTCCTGCATTGTTGTCCATGATAAAATGCTCCTTTCGTGTATAAAAATAAAGCCTTTTTATGCCGTGCTCGGGGCAGTTTTATTTGAAATTCGGAAACGTTTCCGAATTTGCGTACTAAAAAAGCACGCTTGCAGTTTTTACCGCTTACGTGCTCAATTTATTAAATTTTTATAAGAAAACCGCCTTGATTTCTCAAAGCGGTTTAAGACCGGTTATCCGGCAGGCGTGGCGTACTCCTGCATCTCTCGGGTTTCCCCTGTCAGTACCAGCGGCGTGTGGATGCCACGAAATTGTCCACCTCGAATAACCCCCCTTATCTTACTGTAATTATATCATGTTTATTCCGATTCGCAATGCACGGTAGACAATATGCTTTATACTGCCCTGCCCATATGTGCTTTTTCACACGATATCTTTTCCTTGTCCACTCTTGCTTCTTTCTCTAAACAAGAAATCTCTGCGTGGAGTTCTTCTTTTGTCATATTTTTAATCTCGTCAGGGATTTCTAATTTGTCATAAGCAAAATATTTTTCGTGCAACATATTCATACCTCCCAAAAATCTATTTTATAATTTATTTTTAGCTTTTCTATCGCTTTAATTTGTGCTTCAAATTCATTAAAACCGTCTGTTATGTAATCTTCAACATAAAGATTATATAATTTCTCACTTACAATCTCCTGCGCATTATACGCATAGATTTTACCATTATGACAAGCTATATATCCACACTGATATCCATTTGTATAACACGAATTAAAATCTGCAATACTTGGCGGCATACTTGCAGGATGTGTATGTATTGCGAGTATGTTATCATTATCGCGTATCAATTTCGCTATGTTTTTTGAATATACGATTCCACTCTCGTATTCCTCATCCAATGCGCTTGCAATAATCCGTCCTGTATTACCGTCAATCCAATACATATCCTCGAATTTTGTACCGCTGCGATGCTTCAAAGCGGTTTTAGCACAGCTATACAATGTCTTGTTAACATCCTTATTATCGCTGATTTTATCAAACTTCCGTCTGTATTCTCCGCTTTCGATATACGTTTTATTCACAAGCGTATCTTTATTTCGTCCATATCTTTGGTTTTCAAGAGCCACCGAATCACCTCTTGTTTTTATTATACCACTTTCAGCCGAATTGTCAACAGTTTTTTCACTCCGTTGCTCCGCATACTGCCGCTTTACGTTCTCAACATCCTCATCCTCAACCGCAAGCCATGTACACCGGCAGTTCGGGTGTCCTATCGTACACGGTATTTTGTTTATCGGATACGGATTATCCGCCGCAATCGCCAGACAATCCGGACACGCTGTAGGCTCACATTCAAACTCCAGATAATTCACGCCTTCGGAGCGGTATGTTTCGATCTGGGCGGTGTTCAGTGTGTGCATAAGCTCCGTTCGCACAAGGCAATCAGCCTGACGTCTGCCGCGCTGCAGGTACGCTTCAAGGAGTTGCTCCGCCTCATCCTGTGAAGCGCCGGCAAGGGGAACAAATCTTTCACGATAATCAGTCTTATTCAGCTCACGAAGCAAATCGTTACGCCCCATACCGGTTATGATTATACTTGAAACACCCTGCTCAACCTGCTTTGCAAGCTGATCCCGATTCTTCCATATACGGCCGCTGAAATTATCGCTTGCCCAGCTCCGCTCAACACAAGCCTCCGCCATGCGCCTATTCTGTACAGTCCATACGGACTTTTTGCCGATGCTGTCCTTTGCCGCAAGTCCTGCGTCCTTATATGCCTTTACGAGTGTACGGCTCATCTTGTCATTCATGGAGCCGCTTATATCGGTCAAATGACGCTGTAAATCCCGCCTGAACGATAGAAACTTTGCTGACTTGTAAAGTTCCGTCCTTGTGAGGTCCCTGTCTCTTATGGTGAAATAGAGCTCACTGACTTCGCTGTGCAGTCTTTCATATAC
>JBJEIW010000222.1:0-6567 GCA_051877435.1 Candidatus Ornithomonoglobus sp. | reverse complement strand
CTCCCCGGACGCGCACAGCGCTGATAGTCACGGTGTCCGTTTTGTCTACTCCGGCGGCCATGTGTACGACCTCATTGCTTACGACAATAGTGTTGGTGTTCGTCCCGCTTTCTACTTAAATCTTTTATCTGCCTCCTTTACTTCCGGCAGCGGCACAGCGGCGGCTCCCTACACTGTGGAGGGCAGCGGCAGCTATACACCTGAAACCGAAGCTCCGACAGAACCTCCCACAGAAGCTCCGACCGAAGCGCCTACTCCCACGCCTACACCGCAGGAACGCGGCTTTGACGCAACGCGTGACGGTTGGGCATTTGTGAACAGCGCAAGCGCGTTTGGATATTCGGAATGTACGGATTCATCACATGAACACGAGGACGATAAGACTTATTATGAGCCGCTGCCGCTGAATGTATGGACGCAGGTGTTCGGCGCGGCTGTGACGCAGTTCAGCGAAAATCTGCTTGAGGAGCATTGGGACGGAAACTGCTACGGTATGTCGGCATATGCCGCAGCGATTTATTACGGCTTTGAGGATTGGGATGATGATGAAGAGGTAAATGAAACCGGTGTGATAAAAAGAATAGGCAACGGCAGAAGATATATTGAGGCTCCTGACAGTACAACAATCAATATGATAGAACGCGCGCAGCTTTCACAGTGTTCGGAGGAAGCAAGCCGTAATGAATCGGCTGTGACCGGAAAGCAGAAGGAAATTTTCAGACAGGTTGTGGAAAATATACAGAATGAAAATAAAACATATATCGTAAGTGTGTTTTATAAAGACGGAGGTCATGCAATGGTTACAGATACCGCGCGCGGAGTTGAGGATTCCGGTGACGGTTGGTATAAGATTTATCTGTATGACCCGAATTATCCGCATTATGATGATTATGAGGATTTAAATCTGGTTTATAATGATTATTATGAATACTGGAATATGAGATGGGTCAACGTTAATGTCAATACGGGCGAATGGAATATGGATGTCGGTGTAAACGACAAGGAAGCGAAATCCGGTCTGTTCAGATGGGACAAGCTGTATTTTGAGGATCCCGAATGGCACAGAGGACACACGGGCTTTACAGGCTATACAATAGACGGTGACAATGCGGTATTTGCCAACGGTTCAAATCTGATGCTTGCGGATGCCGCGGGTGAAAGACTTCTTGAAATAGAGGACGGAGAGATCACATACATCTCTGACAATATAGAAGTTTATCCATATATGACAAGTACCGAAGATACGGGCGCGTCAGGTTTTTCGGGTAAAATCAAGCTGAATAACGAAATACTCGGAAAGGCTTCAATAGGAAACGCCGCTTTTACCTTAATCAATAATAATAAGGTAACGCAGGTGCAGACAGATGATAAAGCGGAATGTATTGTAAGCGGCGGCGGAGTTTCGGTAACGGCGGACAATGACGCGGAGGTAAAGCTCATTTCAGAGAATATGGACAGCCGCGATACCTATGACGCTGTAACGATTACGGGAACTCTCGAGGGCGACAGGACTATTACCGTAAACAACAAGGGAAATGAGAATTATGAAATCACAACGGATTCGGATAATAAATTTGATGTGACGGTATCCACGGAAAACGGGTCTGTGGATTTGGACAATATTGATTTGAACGACTGGAACGATGATACAGCGGACAGTGACGCCGATGCGGTAACTGATTTCGGTTCACCTGTTTCCTCATGGGCTAAGGAGGAGGTTGAAGAAGCGTATAAAGAAAACCTTATTCCGGAAAATCTTATCGGAAAGGATTTGACGAAAAAGGTTGACCGCGCGGAATTTGCTTCAATTGCCGTAAAGCTTTATGAGGAATTAGCCGGAACAAAAGCTGCTGCGGAAAAGAATCCGTTTACGGATATTGCCACTAATCTATGTAAGGACGATATATTAAAGGCGTATAATCTCGGTATAACAAACGGAATTACCGATACAACCTTTGAGCCTAATTTGCTTATTTCCCGCGAGCAGGTGGCGACCATGCTTACAAGAGCGTACAAAAAATCGGAGTTCCCGGGTTGGACTTTGGCAACCGACGGCGATTATCCGCTCAACTACATGGGTGTTACCAAGTACGCTGACGATGATGAAATTTCGGATTACGCGAAGGAGTCGGTTTACTTTATGACGCGGTGGGATATTTTAAACGGCGTTGACGACAGTCATTTCGCGCCTAAGAATAACACGACCCTCGGCGAGTCCTACGGCTATGCAACGAGGGAGCAGGCAGTTGTAATAGCTCTCAGGAGCGCAAAGCATCTGTAAATAATTTATTACGCATATCCGAATATTATCGGATATGCGTAATTTTTTGCATTTCCCTTGAAATCCAAAGCGATTTATGTTATTATATACAGTAGCTTATATTTGGAAAGGAAAAGAAATTTATGAATACATTACTTACTGTTATAATTATCGGAGCACTGCTGTTTTTCGCGTATCGCTGGCATATCTGGGCGGGGCTTGCGCTGACGCTCATCATTATAGCATATGGAATTTATCATTTTCTTCCGCAGATTTACCGCAGCAAGGGCGCGAAATGCTTCAGCGAGGCGGATTATGCGGGCGCTAAGAGGTGGTATGAAAAGGCGGTAAAGACGGGACACGCAAAGGGTGATATAAGAATAGAATACTCATATGTATTGCTGAGAACGGGCGATGTTGACGCGGCGGAGCAGGTAGTAAATAACATGCTCTGCTACAAGCTAAAGCCGCAGTACAGGGGCAAGGCAATAATTCAGCGCTGCATGTGCTATTATAAGCAGGGCAACCTTGACGAGGCAATAGCGGATGCGGAGGAGCTTTTCAATGACGGCTTTAAGAACACAATGCTCTACGGTATGCTCGGATTTTTTAAGATACTGAAGGACCCAAAGTCACAGGAAACCTTTGATTTCTGCGCTGAAGCGATGGAATATGCCGATGATGACCGCGATATTATGGATAATATGCTTATCTGTCACTATAACAGAGGAGAGTATGAAAAGGCTAAGGAGATTTCCGACAAGGTTCTTGAAAAGCAGCCCAAGTTCGTTGAAGCATGGTATCACGGCGCGCAGATAGATAATAAGCTCGGAGACTATGACGGCGCTCTGGAGAAGATAGAGAGAATCAAGGACTGCAACCGCTCGTTTATGACAACCGTTTCGGAGGAAGAGGTTGAGGCATTAAAGGCAGAGGTAACGGCTAAGAGAAAGGCAGGAATATAATGCGTACGCCTCTTGCGGACAGGATAAGACCGCAGACAATAGATGAGGTTGTGGGGCAGAAGCACCTGTTAGGTGAGGGAAAGCTTTTAAGGCGGATAATAGAAAATAACGAGGTCCCGAATATGATATTCTACGGACCGAGCGGAGTGGGAAAAACCACTGTTGCCAATATTATCGCAGCAAAGACGGGAAAAACTCTTCATCGTCTTAATGCCACGACCGCATCGGTTGCGGATATAAAAAATATCGTGGGAACTCTGGATTCGTTTCTTGCTCCCGAGGGAGTGCTGCTGTATCTGGATGAGATACAGCATTTCAATAAAAAACAGCAGCAGTCGCTTCTGGAATTTATGGAGAACGGCAAAATCACGCTCATTGCAAGCACGACCGAAAATCCGTATTTCTATGTTTATAACGCGGTGCTCTCGCGAAGCATCGTTTTTGAATTTAAGCAGATCGACCCCGATGATATAGAAACGGCTTTGTACAGGGCGGCGGACATATTAAAAAACGAGCTTTTCAAAAGCTATGAGGTCAATATTGACAGTGAAGCGGTAACGCACCTTGCGCATTCTGCAAACGGTGATGCGCGAAAGGCGTTAAACTCACTTGAAGCCGTGTTTATGGCGGTACATCCCGATACCGACGGCAAGGTGCACATAACTCTTGACCTTGCGGAGCAGGCGGCGCAGAAAAAGGCGTTGCGCTACGATAAGGACGGCGACAGCCATTATGATATACTCTCCGGCTTTCAGAAGTCCATACGCGGCTCCGATCCGGACGCGGCAATTCATTATCTTGCGCGGCTTGTGGCGGCGGGTGATCTGCAGAGCATATGCCGCAGACTGCTTGTGATTTCAGCGGAGGACATAGGTCTTGCGTATCCGCAGGCGATAGCGATTGTAAAGTCCTGTGTTGACGCCGCGTTACAGCTGGGGTTCCCGGAGGCGCGGATACCCTTGGCGGAGGCGGTAATACTCCTTGCAACAGCGCCAAAGTCCAACAGCGCGATAAATGCTATAGACGCGGCGCTCTCGGATATTAAGAGCATGGATACCGGCGATATTCCACCTCATTTAAAGGATTCGCATTACGGCGGCTCGGCAAAGCTCGGACACGGTGTGGATTACAAATATCCCCATTCGTACCCGAACCACTACGTACAGCAGCAATATCTGCCGGACAATATAAAAGATAAAAAATACTATGAATACGGCGACAACAAAACAGAGAATGCCGCAAAAGCATATTGGAGCAGGATAAAGGGAAATATATAAACACATTCCGATGAACCTATGAGAAAGGACAAAAGCAATATGAAGGACGGATTTATAAAGCTTGCCGCGGCGACAACTGATATAAGAGTTGCCGACACGGAATATAATACCGACAATATAATAAAAACAATGCTTGAGGCGGACAGGAACGGCGCAAAGCTTATCGTATTCCCGGAGCTGTGCATAACAGCCTATACCTGCGGCGATCTGTTTCTGCAGCGTTCCCTTATTGACGGCGCGATTGAAGGTCTTGACAGAATCAAGAAAGCGTCAGAGGGCGCGGATATAACAGCGATCGTCGGACTTCCGGCGGTTGTTGATAATATGCTTTATAACTGCGCCGCGGTTGTGAACCACGGACATATAAAGGGACTTGTTCCTAAAATGAATATGCCCAACTACAGCGAGTTCTATGAGCAGCGGCATTTCACGGAGGGCAGCGCAGAGGTCAGGTATATCGATTTCTTGGGCGAAAGCGTTCCGTTTGGTTCAAATATACTTTTTACCTCAAAGGCGATGCCGGAATTTGTTCTCGGAGTTGAAATATGCGAGGACCTCTGGACGGTAAATCCTCCGTCAAATTCACACGCTCTTGCCGGCGCTACGGTAATTGCAAATCTTTCGGCATCTGATGAGCTTATTTCAAAGGCGGAATACCGGAAAATGCTTGTAAGAAGCCAGAGCGCAAGGCTGTATTCGGTGTATATCTATTCTGATGCGGGCTATGGAGAGTCAACCACCGACCTTGTGTTTGCGGGGGATGATATGATCGCTGAAAACGGTACAATTCTTGCGAGAACCGAAAGATTTACAAATTCATGCGTATATGCAGCGGCTGATCTGGAAAGACTTACATCAGAGAGAAGAAAAACCACAACCTTCCGCAACAGTGGAATGAAAGAATACACCTATGTGGAGCTTGAAATGGACAGAACGGATACGGAGCTTGACAGATATGTCGATAAAACGCCGTTTGTTCCGGGTGATTTAAGCGAAAGAGAAAAGAGAAGCGAGGAAATACTCACGATCCAGTCTATGGGACTTGCAAAGCGTCTTGAGCATACATGGTCAAAGACCGCGGTCATAGGCGTAAGCGGCGGACTTGATTCAACGCTTGCGCTGCTTGTAACGGCAAGAGCCTTTGATTATCTTGGCAAGGACAGAAAGGGCATATATGCCGTAACAATGCCCTGCTTCGGAACAACAAGCCGAACCTATAACAATGCGGTGAATTTTGCAAAGTCGCTTGGCGTGACCTTCATGGAGGTAAATATCCGCGAGGCGGTTCTGGGGCATTTTAAGGATATAGGACAGGACCCGCATAACTACGATGTGACCTTTGAGAACTGCCAGGCGAGGGAGAGAACACAGGTTATAATGGATATCGCGAACAAGACCGGCGGCATGGTAGTAGGAACAGGCGATCTGTCGGAAATGGCTCTGGGGTGGGCTACCTATAACGGCGACCACATGAGCATGTACGCGGTAAATGCAGGTGTTCCGAAAACCCTTATCCGTTACCTTGTTGACTATGAGGCGGCAAGAACGGAAAACGAGCTGCTCAAAATCACATTGCAGGATATTCTTGATACCCCCGTAAGTCCTGAGCTGCTTCCGCCCAAGGACGGTGAGATTGCGCAAAAGACGGAAAAGATCGTAGGGCCCTATGAGCTTCATGATTTCTTCCTGTTCCATCTGCTCCGTTACGGCTGCAGACCTTCAAAAATATTGCGGCTTGCAGTCAAGGCATTTGAGGGCGAATATGACAGAGAATTTATTCTCGAATGGTTAAAAACCTTTTACCGCCGCTTTTTCGGGCAGCAGTTCAAGCGCAGCTGTATGCCGGACGCGCCCAAGGTTGGTACGGTTGCTCTTTCTCCGAGAGGCGACTGGCGTATGCCGTCAGACGCTTCGGTAAATCTGTGGAAGAGCGAGCTGGATAATCTGTAATTGTAAATAAAGCTTACCCTTCCGATGAATGGAGAAGATTTTTTATGACGAAGGGCAAGCTTTTTTTGATTTTATCCGCTTTTATATACGGAATACTGCCTGTGCTTGCGGCTAT
>JBJEIW010000221.1:0-6577 GCA_051877435.1 Candidatus Ornithomonoglobus sp. | reverse complement strand
ACTTGTTACAGCGTAACAGGTCTTGTTTTGGTGCTGATAGCTGAATAGTAACTTTAATCATTCAAAAACCGTGAACTCAAACAAATTTTAACTTGACAATTCCAAAATAATGTGGTATACTAATTTCGTTGTGGAGAGATGGCCGAGTGGTCGAAGGCGCAGCATTGGAAATGCTGTAACGGGGTAACTCGTTCGTGGGTTCGAATCCCATTCTCTCCTCCATTTTTTTGCTTAGAAATGGCTTAAAACCCTAGTTTTTAAGGATTTCTGAGCTATTTTTACTCCTGTCTAAAAATTCCGGTGTTAACATCTAAAGACTGATATGTATATAGGACGGCGGCATAGACAATGCTGTATATTTAAGCACAAAAGGTATCATATCCCTTTAGTTTTGTATAAAATGACGAACGACCTATTTTTTTGTTGTGCAAAATACAGAAAATAATTTGATTTAGGTTTGTTTTCTTGACAAAATGCAATAAATGTGTTATAGTTATTTCAATGAGAAAAGTGAATAAATTGTACATATTGTTTGGGTGTTACCGAATGGGCATTACCAACTTTGAAGGGATTTCCTGCATTTGTGCAGTGAGTCCTTATATCAAAGTTGTTTTTTTATTATTATGGAAAATATCGGAGTATAATCATGAAAATCATAAAAACAATCAATAATAATACCGTGTGTGTTGTAGGCAAAAACGGAAAGGAACAGATTGTATCCGGAAAGGGGATAGGCTTCGGGAAAAAATGCGGCGACTATGTGGATCCGAAACAGATACAGAAAACGTATTTTATTACAAGCTCGTCGCTGCAGAACAGGCTTATAGAGCTGATGTCGGAAATCCCTTATGAATATATAAAGTTCACCAATGATATGGTTTCATATATAAACGAAAAAATCCCGTCCCGCTTAAACGACTCGCTGCTGATAACGCTCTCCGACCATATCAGCTTTGCGATTGAACGCAAAAAGCGTGGAATTGAATTTACAAATCCTTTGATGGATTCAATAAGAGAATGCTATCCACAGGAGCTGGAGCTGGGAATGTACTGTGTGGAACAGCTCAGGGAACAGCTTGGAATAAGCCTTATTCCCGATGAGGCGGGATTCATTGCAATGCACATTGTAAACGCGCAGCTTGACACAAAAATGAGCGATGTTTATGACATTACAAAGATGTTAAACGGCTGTATTGAGATTGTGGAATATTTCTACTCAAAAAAGCTTGACCGCAGCCGATTATCCTTTGAGCGGCTTATGGTTCATCTGAAATATCTGGTGCAGCGCCTGTTTAAAAATCAGTCTCTGCCGCAGATACTAAGCAGTGACCGCAGCTTTGTCGAAATGATAAAAAAGAGCTGCGCAAGGCATTATAAATGCGCGGAGTGTATTCAGGAATATATTCTTAAAACATATAATAAAACAATTTCTGAGGATGAGCTCATCACCCTCACAATTCATCTGAAAAAAATCAGCTCCGACTGCTGATTTTAGGCGGTATCCGGATATCGCAAAATATATAATCACAGCACGGGAACAGGTACCGCCCGTGCCGTAAAACAAAAACATTTTGGAGGTAAGCTTTATGAAAGACAAAATTTTCGGCGTTTTACAGCGTGTAGGACGTTCCTTCATGCTTCCGATCGCGCTGCTTCCGGTGGCAGGACTTCTTCTGGGAATAGGAAGCTCATTTACGAATCCGACCACGCTTGAAACGTATCATCTGACAAACATTATCTATGAGGGCGGTGTATTCTACACAATCCTTGATATTATGAATCAGGCAGGCAGCGTGGTATTCAACAATCTGGCTCTGCTGTTTGCGATGGGTGTTGCCATTGGTATGGCAAAGAAGGAAAAAGAGGTTGCGGCTCTTTCGGGCGCGATTGCATATCTTATCATGAACACGGTAATCAGCGCTCTCATTAACGCAAAGGGCGGCGTTAATGCAATGGCTGCAAACTCAACAACAGAAATGCTGGGCATTACCACGCTTCAGATGGGTGTATTCGGCGGTATTATCGTAGGACTGGGCGTTGCGGCGCTGCATAACAGATTTTATAAGATTCAGCTTCCGCAGGTTCTTTCGTTCTTCGGCGGAACCCGCTTTGTGCCGATTATCAGCAGCCTTGTATATCTGATTGTAGGAATCGTTATGTTCTTTGTATGGCCTGTTATCCAGGGCTGGATCGCAATGCTTGGCAATCTGGTGCTTGCATCCGGCTATGCAGGAACATGGATTTACGGAATTATCGAACGCGCGCTGATTCCGTTCGGTCTGCACCATGTATTCTATATGCCGTTCTGGCAGACGGAGGTCGGCGGTTCAATGGTAATCGACGGCACACTTGTACAGGGCGCGCAGAACATATTCTTTGCAGAGCTCGCGTCAAAGTCAACCACGCAGTTCTCTGTTTCCGCAACAAGATTTATGACCGGCAAGTTCCCGTTCATGATCTTCGGACTTCCCGCGGCAGCGTTTGCGATGTATCGGGCTGCAAGACCGGAAAAGAAAAAGGTTGTAGGCGGTCTTCTTCTTTCCGCGGCTTTAACATCAATGCTCACAGGCATTACCGAGCCGCTTGAATTTACATTCCTGTTTGTTGCTCCGGCAATGTATGCGGTTCATTGTGTGCTTGCAGGTCTTTCCTTTATGCTGATGCACATATGCGGAGTCGGTGTCGGAATGACCTTCTCCGGCGGATTTATCGATTTGCTCCTGTTTGGAATATTGCAGGGCAATGCAAAGACAAACTGGATATGGATTATAATTATCGGTGTTATTTTTGCGGTTCTTTACTACTTTGTATTCTATTTTATGATTACAAAGCTCAATCTGAAAACTCCGGGCAGAGAGGCGGATGATGAAGAAACAAAGCTGTACACCCGCAAGGATGTAAACGCAAGAAAAGCCGGCGCTGAGGCTGCTTCAACTGTTGATATGGTAAGCGCATTAATAGTAAAAGGTCTCGGCGGAAAGGCCAATCTTTCCGATGTCGACTGCTGCGCTACAAGACTCCGCGTAACCGTTAAAAAAGCAGATCTGGTAGCCGACGGGCTTTTAAAGCAGAGCGGCGCGTCGGGTGTTATCCACAAGGGCAACGGCGTTCAGGTTATATACGGTCCGCAGGTTGCGGTAATCAAATCAAATCTGGAGGACTTCCTTGATACGCCCGATGCCGACAATGTAGATAAAATTCTTGACGCCGGTACGGCAGAGCCTGCGCCGGCGGCTACGGAAAAGAAACCGGCGGCTAAGGACATCGTTCTTTCGGCTCACCTCAACGGAACAGTGGTTCCTCTTGATAAGGTTGAGGACGCTGTGTTCTCAGGAAAAATACTCGGCGACGGTGTAGCGATTGAGCCTTCGGAGGGTAAGCTGTACGCTCCGTGCGACTGTACGATCGAGGGTGTGTTTGATACTAAGCACGCGGTTAATATGACCTCCGATGACGGCTGCGAAATCCTTCTGCATATCGGAATCGACACCGTACAGCTCGGCGGAAAATTCTTTGAGGCTGCAGTTAAAGACGGACAGAGGGTTAAAAAGGGCGATCTGCTCATAACCTTTGATATTGACGGTATACGCAATGCCGGCTACAAGGTTACAACTCCGATGATTATATGCAACAGTGATGATTACAGCGGTATAAACACTACCGCATCCGGTAAAATTAAGGCAGGAGACAATATTTTAAAAATCAATTAATAAAGGAGAGGATTTATCATGAAAACATTTGAATACACAATTAAGGACGAACTTGGCATCCACGCAAGACCGGCGGGACTTCTGGTTAAAGCGGCAAAGGCGCTTGACAGCAAGATTACCATTGAGAAGGACGGCAAGAGCGCGGACGCGTCAAAGCTGTTCGCTATTATGGGACTTGGAGTAAAAAATGCTGATACTGTTAAGGTCAGCGTTGAAGGCGGCGACGAGGAGACTTCCGCAAAGGCAATGGAGGAGTTTTTCTCGGCAAATCTTTAAAGGAGTACAGCTATGATTAAGTTTTGCGGAAAGGGCGTTTACGGCGCTGTGGCGATCGGAAAAATATCGCTGTTTCAGCGCAGGGACGTCAGTGTTAAACGGATTAAGGTGACAGATCCGGAGGCAGAAAAGCGCAGGCTTGAAGCGGCAAAGGAGGAGGCTGTCGAACAGCTTCAGTCAATCTATGAAAAGGCGCTTAAAGAGGTCGGAGAGGCCAACGCGCAGATATTTGAAATTCATATGATGATGCTTGATGATGATGATTATAATGAGGCGATAATCGGTGTTATTGACTCTCAGCAGGTAAACGCTGAATATGCTGTAGCCGTGACCGCCGATAATTTTGCCGAAATGTTCTCATCAATGGATGACAGCTATATGCAGGCAAGGGCTGCCGATGTAAAGGATATTTCCAACAGGCTTATTGACTGTCTGTCGCAGGGGAGCGAGAATGCGAAGCATGAGGATAACGAGAAGGTAATAATCTGCGCCGATGATCTGGCGCCGAGTGAAACGGTATCGCTTGATAAGGACAGTGTGCTTGCATTTGTGACTGCGCACGGCTCATCAAATTCACATACGGCAATTCTCGCGCGTAATATGAACATTCCCGCGATAATCGGTGTCGGGGATGAATTTCTGACACAGATACACGACGGAGATATCGCGATTGCAGACGGATTTACAGGCGAGATCATTGTAAATCCCGATGAAGAAACGCTTGCCGCTGCTCAGAAGAAGCAGAGCGCAGACCTTGAAAAAAAGGCGCTGCTGCAGAAGCTCAAGGGAAAGGAAAACATCACGCTTGACGGAACAAAAATAAATATTTTCGCAAATATCGGCGGTGTAGACAATATAGGCGCGGTATTGATGAATGACGCAGGCGGAATAGGACTTTTCCGCAGTGAGTTCCTGTATCTTGAGAGCAGCGATTACCCGACAGAGGAGCAGCAGTTCCAGGCATATAAAAAGGCAGCACAGAGCATGGCGGGCAAAAAGGTAATTATAAGAACGCTTGATATAGGCGCGGATAAGCAGGTTGACTATTTCGGGCTTGACAAGGAGGAAAATCCGGCGCTCGGCTTCAGAGCCATAAGAATATGCCTTACGCGTCCGGAAATATTCAAAACACAGCTCAGAGCGCTTTACAGGGCGTCCGCATTCGGCAATATCGCTATAATGTTCCCGATGATTACAAGCGTTTCGGAGCTTGAAGAAATACTTGCTATCTGTGATGAAGTAAAAAAAGAGCTTGATGAAAACGGAATAAAATATTCAAAGGATACAGAGCTGGGCATAATGATAGAAACACCGGCGGCAGCGGTTATAAGCGACAGGCTCGCGCCTATGGTTAACTTCTTCAGCGTGGGAACAAATGATCTGACACAGTACACACTTGCGTGTGACAGACAGAATCCGAACCTTGAACGCTTCTGCGACACACACCACGAGGCGGTTTTGCGGCTGATTGAGTTATCAGCTAAAAATGCTCATGAAAACGGGGCATGGATTGGGATCTGCGGCGAGCTTGCGGCAGACACAACACTCACCGAAACCTTCCTGCGTATGGGTATTGACGAGCTTTCCGTATCTCCGTCTTATGTTCTCAAATTGAGAGATACCGTAAGAAACATAGATCTGAGTAAATAATGCAAACACAAAAGACTCAGTAAAACTCATCCGAGCTTTAATATGGTCCCCATAGAGCAGACTATTCAATTGAAATCTGCTCTATGGGGAATTTCTTTTATGGCAAATGCCCTAAAACAAATTATCCGTTTAACAATGCTGCTGCCAGAGCCCTTGCAATATATTCACCGGAGGACATCGCTTCATCAAGTGTATTGCCGTTGCTGCCTACTTCAAGCAGCAGAGAACCGGTCGTAACGTGCATATTGAAGCGCTCCCGTCTGAGGTCGATAGGACGCATCATTCCCGGATACATTATGTTTGCCGCGCTCTGTACCTTGCAGGCAAGCGAAAGATTCTTCTGCCAGTAAGGGTGATAAAGTCCCATGCTGTCTGTGCCGAGGACAAGCATGACCTGAGCGGTTTCTTTACCGTTGATCTCCGCAGCAACACGCAGCTTTGAACCGTCGCTGTATACATAAGCATCGCGATGAACGTCAAGCACTACCTTTATTGACGGATATTTTTCTATATCTGAGGTTATTGTATCAAGCGCTCTTGTATATGAGCCCTGGTAAGTGGGATAGTCATGAATGGTTTTATCGTGATAGCATTGTATGCCATAGCTTTCGAGAGTTTCTGCGATAACATCGCCCACGGCGCACATATTATGCGCCTCGTCGGTTGTCCGTTCAGATTCGCCCGCCATTTCGTCTCCCGTAAAGCATTCCGTTGTATGCGTGTGCATGATAAGCACCTCCGGACCGGAATTATCAAGACTTATTTCAAGCGGTTCGGCGCTCAGAGCATCAGGATCAACCTCATAATTCGTTGCATTATTTATTTTAAGCTCGTGAGCAGCCACAATCTGCTCATGTGACGGAAGCTTATTACCGGCATATTCCGCCGGCTGCGGTAAATCGGTTATAGCAGGTTCTTCGGTTTTCTCCGGCGCTTGTGAT
>JBJEIW010000220.1:0-6589 GCA_051877435.1 Candidatus Ornithomonoglobus sp. | reverse complement strand
TATCGATTACGAATATGCCGCAAAAGTAATGTCAGAAAAGGAAGGAGAATTGACAATGACACAGTATGAGGAATTAAAGGCGCTTATTTCAAAACAGGCGGCAGAGATAGAGGTATTAAAGGCAACGAACACACGGCTGATGAATGCAGTTGAAAGCACGTTTGTATTTAATTACAATGATGATTATGTTCCCGCATGGGCAAAAGACGCATTGACTGCGGCGATGCAGTGCGGAGCGGTACAGGGTGACGAGAACGGCGAACTGCATTTAAGCTATAAGGACCTGCGCACAATCGTCCGTGAATACCGTTGCGGAATGTATGACATGAATTGATGAATATACACCATTCTTGATCGGACGGGTGTGTTTTGCGGAGAGCCATTTTGAGTACATAAACATACACGATTTATACACGTCTGACCGAAATTTACACAAATTTCAGTGAAACCGAATAACAACAGAAAGTCAAGGAAATGGCTTAAAAGCTACGATTTTAAAGTATAAGAAAACGTATAAAAATACCTTGAAATAGCTAAATTAATTCTCCTCAGCTCCACCATTTATTTTTACGTCACTAAGTATTAGAAATGACTTAGTGACGTGATTTTTTGATTTTTATAATTATCGTCTTTTAAATCTTTGATACGGTTTTTCAAAATCATCGCTTCAAAGAAAAGAGTGAGAATCTTTAATTCTCACTCTTGCTGAATTATCTTATTAATACACCTTGGTGCTTTTCTTATCACTTATAGAATAGCGATAGCAGCTATCGTCATCTGTTTTGTAATAAATATTTCCCGCATACGCGTCCATGAACGATACATCCTTTAGTCCGGGCAGCAGCTCAAGCTCGTTTGTTTCGGGTTTGTGCATATATATGTTATCGTCTTTTCCTACAAAAAACATGGTATCTTCATCATAAAAATACATTTCCATTTTACTGATTTGCTTTTCATTTTTTAAATCAAGAGTATTATAATAAAAGTTTGAACCTATTCTGTAGTATACATATTTCCCCTTTTTATTCATAACAACTCTTTTATACGGACCATACTCGGTATCGTTTTCAATTTCTCCCGTGGCTAAATTGAGCTTGCAGTAATAGTAATCCTCATCAAAGGTTGTATTGGAATAGCTGTAATATGCATAATTTCCAATCACATCGCCGCCGTAGTAGCACTTATCGCTAAGCGTTTCAACTATGCCTGATTTTATGCCGTAGCGCATGAGCTTGTAATCGGGCCATGGAGAATTATAGTAAATATAATCATTGCAATAATATATCTCATGAGCCGGAGCTCTCAAATCAGTCAATTTTGTGATTCCGCTTCCGTCCAAACGACAGCGCCAAATACTCGGCTGAATATCTATATTCGCCACATTTGTACTATAGTATACATAATCATCGACTATAGCAAAAACAGTGTCAAAAACATCTCCCGACTTCAAATAATCCGCACAAAGCTCATCGCCGCTCATATCGAGATCGAGATATACATCACAATCGGGCATCTCTGCTGTTCCGTATCTTAGCCTCTTGTAAACCTGTGTACGGCTGAAAGGCATCACCTTCAAATCCGATTCCATTCTGATTTCAAGCTCAGTCGGCTTATCCGTAATTTCCAATTCCGCCTCCGTCGCGTCACGGCCATTCGCAGCAGCAACCACCGAATATTTACCATTTTCGAGATATGCAGTTACATTACCGTTCTGATCCGTTGTATAATTATTTCCATCGACATTGACATTCGCGCCGCTGATACCGGCTCCGTTATCGTCAATCACACTTATTAGCGTCTTATATGAATAATGCGGACACTTATCAAATATAATTTTAAACCCGTCCTTATCTGATAAATACCAGTCATCAAGCTTTACATCATCAGGATTCCATTCAGCAGTGAACTCCTTATCCGTTATTTTGTTTACAAGCTCCTGGACATCGTCACCCAGACCGCAGCTACCGTTCATCTGACGCTTTATATCACCCTGTACGCAGAAATTGCAGTCATGCTTTTCATCCGACAGCTCCTCCTCATTATCCTGTTTTCCGAAGGAAACGGACGCCGTCTTTTCAAGTTCGGTTTTTCCGTATACCTTTATTCCGGCATATCCCTTCGCCTGGAGTAAATCCGCGCCTTCAAGAATAGTCTTGTTCAATACCGGAATGGTAATACCAACGGTCGTCAGCTTAATACTTTCCTCCGGTCCCAGACTCAGCGAGCCTTCCGCATCCGCGTTAAGTGCGAATTGAGCCTCCGCGTAATTGTTTGCTTCGATTCCCTTTTGGAGACTGTAGCTTACACCGATAAGACTGTCGAGATTTGCCGTTGCTTCTATTGTTACAGAACCGTCAACCTTTGCGACAAGCTCCGAGTTTATAACAAGCTTCAAAACCCCGGCTATAGGAACCTCCGCATCAGGAAGACTGAAGCGTTTCTCCTTGCTTATGGAATTACTGTAGCCCGCCGTAGCATCTATATCCGTCTTAACCTCCGCCTTTGCGTCAAGCTTTGTTATATCCAGATTGTTTGTTTCCATCTGCACATCGACAAGCGCGGTAAGCGTGGCATCGGTCGCGGCATAAAAGCCCTTTCGTTTTGCATATCCGTCAGTCTCAAAATGTATTCTGGCGGTTTCGGTCAGATTACCGTACAGGCTTGTATCAACATCCGGGAGAAGTCCGTCCCAATATACATCAATATCCGTGCCGCCATCCGCCTTTTCGTTAAATTCAACACCGTTTTCTCCGCTTTCCACTGCCTTTGCCGCTTTGACCATAGATTTTGCTCTCAGGTCACCGCTGCCGTAACATTCGGGAGATACGGCAAGCATGGTCGAAATATCTATGGATTTCACAAGCTCATTAACAGCTGCGTCCTCAAAAGCAACCACGGTATTGCTGCCGGACGTTTTCACCGAAACAACCTTTCCTGCAAGACCCGCTGGGAAATTCCGTGACGGCGGTATATAAAGGATATCGCCCTTCTCTAAGCCTTTCACTGCTTCGTCCGCTTTTGAAAACGTTACCGTTTTTGCTTTTTCATCCGCCGACACAGGCACATTAACAGAATCCACAGAGGACGCTACCTTAACATTATCTTGCAACACTATTTTATTTTCCGAATCCTCCCTTTTACTGAAAAGACTGTCCTTATATTCCATTATCCTCTTTATCATAGCAGATGCCTCCGCTCTTGTAATAGTGTTCTCAGGACGGTATGTCCCATCCTCATATCCTGTTACAAGTCCCGCAAAATAAGCAGCACCGACAGCCTTTCCCTGCGCCGTGTCCGATTTCATATCCGTGAATGGATTTTCATATTCACCCGAAACTCCTACTCCGTTCACCATCCATTCCGCAGCAATTTCTCTTGTTAATTCTCCATCCGGATTAAAATATTCATCCGGGCTGAAAATACCTCTTGTAACACCGGACTGTATGTAGGTATACGACCATCTCTCCGGCTCCACATCCGAAAACTCCAATCCGCCCTCTCCGGAGCCGCAGTTAAGCGCGCATACAAGAAGCTTCATAAACTGCTCTCTTGTTACCTTGTTTTCGGGGCGGAAGGTGCCGTCCTCCATACCGTTTATCACGTTTTTATCTGAAAGCTCCGATATGTACCCGTATGCCCAGTGTCCGCTGTCCACATCCGAGTACTGTGCCGCCATAGTTTGCGAAGCCGCAAATGTAACAGACATAACCGCCGCTGTGATAAGACAGCCAAAGATCTTTTTTTTCATTTCTCAATGCCTCCTTAAAATAACTTTAAATACATGAAATTGTCATAATTTCTAATATATTATATCATTATAAAAGCACAATTTCAATAGCAATATAAGATTTAAAATGCTTTTGTCCGAAATTTCACAAACTCTTGACTTTTTTATAAAAATAGTGTACTACTGAATTTCTGACTGACAAGGATGCACGTTCCAGAGATTGAATGAGTTGTTCGCAGCAAAGGGCCAGGTTGGTTTCCGTGTATTCCAGAGAATGGACGGCAAGCTGGTACTTTGTATATTATTATTTACGGTTATCGGAGCAAAGACAAACTTCCGGACGTGAAATCTGATGTGTACGGTTCAGCTCCACCAACGAAGAAACAGACGAACTCTGCGCAAATATATATGTTACGGGGTTTGTTTGTGATTGTTTGCCCGCTCTGTAAATCGGGCAAATAAAAAACTGCTTGTAAGACAAAATGTCTTGCGGGCAGTTTTTTTTTGTTCACAAAACTCTAATGTATTTCCTTATAGTTTGTTGTTCAGAAATCCCTGCTTATAATCAACAGGGCTTTCTGTGGAGATATAAAAAATTACTCTTCCCTTATACCTAAGCTTAGAAACATCAATTCCTGCCGCTGTAAGTATTCTGTCAAGGATGGTATATGTGCGCATGGCGTCTATTGTAAGCATAAGGTTGTCAAATGTTTTGAATGTGTCTATTGAGGAATTATTTGATGGCATTAATGGAGAATAAACAAAATTATAACGGACGTAAAATCGGACGCGTGCGGACTCAGCTCCACCACAAAAGGCTTGAACTCCTATATTATGAGGATTTCAAGCCTTTTTCGTGAAAGCCAACTTCATTTTATTTATTATTATTTACGTCTTGTGTTTCGGAATGTTTTTTATCAACCAATTTTTTTATGTTCAACATCGGTAGTAATATTCTTTCAAAATTAGTTACATCAGATGAAATAGATGCGATAGTGCCTCTGGCAACACTATATAATGCTGTTAATCCATTAAGTTCAAGCATTCCCTCAAACTCTTCCTGCGTCATTGAAATGGGGGCAACAAATACACCCTTTACAGAAATTTTAAAGCTAAAAATGCGTTCATCATTTTCACTGCTATCTATTGACAGTGAAAAAGTTAGCCCTAAAATACCAGACCATCTGTTATTTTCATTGCTCACATATTCAATATCATAATCAACATCGAACGTTCTTTGCCATGTATCCTTAGGCAAATTACAGAAAAATAAATTATTCTGTATATCTACGTTGGTCACATCACTTGAGATAAATTGAAATGTTGAAATTTCGTTTGATATATCCATTAGGCTGCCTCCTCAAGCTGATGCGGTGGAATGGTGTCAATATCTGCATTTTTTGGCTGATAATCTTGGGGTGTCATTTCAGCAGTATCAAATAACGCAAATGTTGGAATCATATCCAGCTTCTCAGCTAAGTTGCACAGTTGCTTTATCGTAAAATTGTAGTCGCCGCTCTCGTACTTTGAGACCATAGCTTGTGATACCCCAAGATACTTTGCAAATTTCGTTTGATTCATATCCATCGTCATTCTTTTTTTGAATATTGTTGTTGATAGTTCATACAATATATCATAATAAAAATCTGTTGCTTTGTCTACCGAAACATTTAAATCTGCCAGAATTGCATTAAGACTTTTCAATGTTAATTGTGACATACTATCTCCTCCTTCTTTATTAAACCATTCTCAATTAATGCGTTTACCCGTTTATGCGCAATCGGTATATATTGTTCATATGCCTTTGATGAATTTCCTCCTTTACCAATCTCTGTAAAGGCACATAACAATATGGGCAGCATGGTTTCTCCATAAAAAATAAACAGTATACGGATATTCTGATTGTTTTTTATTTTAAGAGAATATAAATAGTGTTCGGGGTCATGCTTCAATTGCTCGCACCAGTCGCGTTTCTGATGACAAGTGGATTTATTGGAGCGTACCCAGTCTGTTCGCAGGTTGAACAGTTTTATAAATTTTGCTTTATTGCCGCTGCGCTCAAGAATATCCCGAAGTTCATCTTCAAAGTCAGGACATACTGATGTGAAATCTTCAGCATTGATTCCTGACGGATATTGAGGGGTAATCAATTTTATCATTAGCATGGCTCCTTTGTTTATATTATATAACCTATAAGTTATAAATGCAAGTTCTTTTTGTTTAGAAAATTAAATTTTGTTTAATTTGCACAATCTCATAGATTTTCACAATGCTGTATATTCTTTCGTTCACGGCTCACATACCTTACACGGCTCCATGCTGTCTTTGATTGCCTGCTTTCTGGTGTTGTAGTGATAATATTTATCTTGAATGAGTAAAACAGTAATAATTTGCTTGCATTTTAGCAACTATTTTTTTATCGGTGAAGAATCGTCGGTTCTTCCCAATATATAATCGACTGAGGTTTTATAAAAATCTGCAAGCGTAATTAACGCTGATGTCGGTATATCGCGATAACCCTTTTCATATAAGGAATACTGCTGCTGCGTGATAAAAAGGAGCTTGGCAATGTCAGTTTGAGTACAGTCCTTATCCTCCCTCAAATCCTTTAGCCGTGGATAATAGGCCATTATTCTGTATCCTTTCCTCCGAGATTTATATAAACATTCAAATGAATGTATTGACATTCTATCATATTTATGTTAGAATATTGATATAATACATTCATTTGAATGTACAGTTTATAATGAATGAAAGGAATACAGATTATGAATATAAAGCTTGAATTATTAAAAAACGAAATATCCGAGCTTATAACAAGCAGCTTGGATAAGCTTGATATTAACACTGATAAAATTGCCG
>JBJEIW010000219.1:0-29444 GCA_051877435.1 Candidatus Ornithomonoglobus sp. | reverse complement strand
GGGACAAGGTATTTGGGGGCGCACCGAGGATTAAGCCTACAAACAATAATTTATTGCTCTAATTACAAATACATAAATTTCAGATTAAACAAAGTTGAAAAAATCTGATAATAGATCGGTTTTGCTTTGATACAGCCCATTTCAAGTATATCTTTGGTTAAGGCAAAACGCGCACTATAATCGTGTAGAATTGCCTTAAAATCTTATAAGTTATTTCTGCCCCGAACCGCCGCAGCTTCCGCACACAACCTTGCCTGTGCTGCCGCAGGTAACGCAGCCCTGCTCGACTTTTTGCCCCAGCATATATATTGGCTGTCCCTTGCCCGTACCGCCGCATAAATGACACGTCACCATACCTGTTCCTCCGCAATTAGTACATGTCTGAGATGTGTTAACATCTGTATTGGTTGCAATAGAATTATTACCGTTGTTGATAATTTCACGTCTGTTGTTTCCGTTAATATCCATTACATAAACGGCAATATAGCCATTTTCTCTCTGAACAAAAGCCACATTTTCGCTGTTATTGGCAATATAAGTGCAACCACTGCCGCTATACAGCTTTTCTTTCATAGTCATATCATGGGATACACGGAAAACACCGCTGTCATAGTATGTAAACTCCCATTCATCATGCCAGCTGCTGTCATTAGCTTGTTTATACGCAGTATAGGCATTGTTATAATCGCTTTTGCTGACAGTTTGGCGTTCGCCTGTAGAAACGCTGTGGAAATAGTAAGTCGTTTCGTCCGATTCTTCTTCACAGAAATAAATCCCCGAGCCGTTGGCAGCACAGAAAAGCCCATCACCAACATCCTCATAAAGTGTTCGGTTACTTCCTGTTGCGGGATCAGCCTCAATTATTGAGGTTGTCCATCCAGAATTATCATGTAACCGGCTAAGTATAAATACCTTTCCTCCGGCAGCGGTAATCGAATTCAAATTGCACAGTTCTTCGGGATCATACAGCAGATTGCTCACACCACTATTAACATTTACCGCATACACCTTTTGGTCTCCTGAAACAAGTAAAAAATCCCGATAAAGTGTTAAGTTATCAATCTCCACTTTGCCGTCTTTATTAAAAAGTGCTTGGCGATTCCCTGTTGTGGCATCTAAGCGGTAGACTACGCCGTTACCTTCACCATAATAGTATACTTGACCGTTTCTGGCAATAATTTCCTGGGGGAGATCGCCGGCGTTAAAGCTATGCACAGTAGATCCGTCATATATATAGATTTCCGGTCTTTTGATAAAATTAAAATAGAGTGTATTTCCATCATATGTACCGGAAACATTCGTGATTCTGCCTCTGTAAGTGGAATTAAAATAGATACGGTCGTTGTCTGAGGCCGTGCTGACGGTCTGATCCCCGTTATCACCAACGGCCTTTATTTCAACAGTCTTTGTACTGCCGTCCCATTCCACTTCACAATCGAACGACTCGGCTACAGCTCTTACAGGCACAAGCGTACGCTCGTCTACAATAACGGGAGCTGTATCGAGAGTAATAGTTTGCACATCAGTCCCGTTTGTGATTTTGACGATATTATATCCTCCAATCATCATACCTATCTGATATTTGCCGCGGGTTGCCGAAATAGTCTGAAGTTCTCCGTTCCATTCAACCTCCGCACCCAACGCTTCAAATATTGCGCGAAGCGGAACCATTGTGCGGTCGTTTATAATCTGTGGCGGAACGTCAAAGGAAATTGCACTGCCGTTCAGGTTTACCGTTATTTTATCATTCTCCGCCGTATTGGGTTGAGTTACGGGAGTATTTCCAAATGTTACGGAAAAGCCCTGGTCGGTTGTAACAACTCTTTCTTCCTCGTTCTCCGATGGAGATGACTGTGAAAAATGTATGTTTCCGTTTATCAGATTCTCATTATAATCGCTCACAATATTGATGTTTTTCCACTGCTCGGCTGTTCCCTCGAAATATATGTCCGAGAGATTGCACTCGAAAAATGCACCCATGTCTATCTGTGTAAGACTTGACGGCAGTGTCACGCTTGTGACGCCGCTCCACCGGAAAGCGCCCATGCCTATGCGCGTTACGCCGTTCGGGACGGTAACATTACCCGTTAAATTTTCCAAACCTTCAAACGCATACGCGCCGATTGACGTAATACCCTCCGACAGAACAAGACTTTTAACGTCATAGAAGTTGTCAATCCATTCATAGCTTATGTAGGCTGCCTCGTCGTACACTGTGTTGTTCATATCGCCCGCGCCGCTGATTGTCAGTGTCCCGTTATCGCTGTACGTCCACGTCAGATTATTGCCGCATTTGCCGCTTTCCTCCGCGCTTACTGCGACAGACGCGCACGACAGTACCATAGTCAATGCCAACACAAAACTCAATACTTTCTTTTTCATTACAAAACTCCTTTCAAAAAAAATGCGTAGCCGCATTGCACGACTACGCACCAAAAAACGTAGCCTGCAATTGTTGCTACACAATTCATACTTTGTACACGGTATGACAAGCAAAGCCTACGTCTTTTTGCGAACGTAAACCGTGTACATTATTGTGTAGCATATTTATTATACCACAATTATCCTTCATTGTAAATACATAAAATCCTGATTTGTAAATTTTTTATGCGGGTTTTCGCCCAAGTAGTTGTGTACGGCTTTTACGGTATAGGCATACTAAAACCTTAGTATTTATGGGAAGATTTGATATTTAATAGATAACCCCAAATTTTAAAGAGCATAGTCCGTGCTATGCCCTTTAAGCTGCTTTTTATTAAACTATTTCAGCGCCCGACTGAATATCATTAAGCGTTGTAAGAACGGTAAGCTTGTCGTCATGCTCCGCTGAAAGGATCATACCATAGGATTCAAGTCCCATCATCTTTCTAGGCGCGAGGTTTGCGATGAATATTACGTTCTTGCCGATAAGCTCCTCGGGATCGTGATATGCCTTGATGCCGGAAAGAATCTGTCTCTTATCGTTTCCTACCTGCAGGGTGAATCTTAAAAGCTTCTTTGACTTCTTGACAGGCTCGCATTCAAGTACCTTTCCGACTCTTATATCAAGCTTTTCCCAGTCCTCAAAAGGAATATTTTCCTTGTAAGGCGCGATCTCTATCTTTGGTTCCGCGTTTGCTTCCATTTCCGCTGCCAGCTCCTCTAATTTCTTTTCCATATCTATTCTTGCGAACAATACCGCGCCTTCGCCGACCTTTGTGCCCGGCTTTGTTGTGCCGAAGCTCTTTGTGCTCTCATATGAGAGGTCTGTCGCGCCGATCTGCTCCGCAATTTTCTGCGCCGTTTCGGGCATATAAGATGACAGCAGCGCCGCAATTATTCTGATAGTCTCAACGAGGTTGTAAAGCACGGTGCCGAGTCTCGGCTTTGTTTCATCGCTCTTTGCGAGTATCCACGGAGTTGTTTCGTCGATATACTTGTTTGCGCGGTTTACGACCCTCCAGATTTCATCAAGGCTGTCCGCAACGCGGAAGGTTGACATTTTCTTTTCAACCGCCTCAATTGCTCCGACTGCTGTGCTGATAAGGTCGTCGTCAAACTCGCCCGGCGTGTTGTTTTTCTGAATAACTCCGCCGAAATACTTATTTACCATTGCGACAGTTCTTGTAACAAGGTTGCCCAGCGTGTTGGCAAGGTCGCTGTTGTAGCGGCTTATGAATACCTCGTATGTGATTGTACCGTCCTGCGCAAACGGCATTTCGTGAAGCATATAGTATCTTACCGCGTCAACTCCGAAATGGCGCACCATGTCCTGTGCGTATATAACGTTGCCGCGTGACTTGCTCATCTTTTCCTCACCGAACAGCATCCACGGATGACCGAATACCTGCTTCGGCAGCGGCTCGCCGAGCGCCATAAGCATGATCGGCCAGTAGATTGTGTGGAATCTTAAAATGTCCTTGCCGATGATATGAACATTTGCCGGCCAGTATTTCTTATACAGCTCGCCTGAGCCGTCCACATCATAGCCGAGAGCTGTGATGTAGTTTGAAAGCGCGTCTATCCATACATAGATAACGTGACTCGGGTCGAACTCCACCGGAATACCCCATGTAAAGCTTGTGCGCGAAACACAGAGATCCTGAAGTCCCGGCTTTATGAAGTTATTGAGCATCTCATTTTTTCTTGATTCCGGCTGAATGAAATTCGGGTTCTGTTCAATATAATCCTCAAGCTGCTTCTGATACTTTGACATTTTGAAGAAGTAAGCCTCCTCCTTCGTCTTCTGAACCGGTCTGCCGCAGTCGGGGCAGCTGCAGCCGTCCTTAAGCTGCGTTTTTGTCCAGAAGGACTCACACGGAGTACAGTACCAGCCCTCATATTCACTCTTGTAAATATCACCCTGATCATAGAGCTTTTTGAAAATCTTCTGAACAGCCTTTACATGATAGTCGTCGGTCGTTCTGATAAAGCCGTCATAGCTCACATTGAGCATATCGGCAATGCCGCGGATTTCGCCCGCGATTTTGTCTACATGCTGCTGCGGCGTTATGCCCTCTGCCTCTGCAATTTCCTGTATCTTCTGACCGTGCTCATCCGTGCCTGTGAGGAAATAAACATCCTTTCCGATGAAACGGTTGTGGCGTGCTATTGCGTCCGATAAAACGATCTCATAGGTGTTGCCGATATGAGGTGTTTTTGAGGTATACGCAATGGCGGTTGTAAGATAAAATTTTTCTTTTTCCATTGTATTCTCCTTTTATCACAGCGGCTGCCGCGCCGCAGTGAAAGTTTATTTTGTTATAGTATCAAGATAATGTATAAACAGCTTTATTTCATTTATTATGAAATTAAAGAACTGCTTAAAAATCTTTATAATTCTGTCAAATAATCCGACCTTATAGAAGCTTACGATTATCATAAGCAGTATAGGACCTATAAGCATTCCGATGATGCCCCACCAGCGGTAGCCGATATACATTGAAACCAATGTAACAAGCGGATTCATTCCCATTCTGTCGCTCACAAGCTTAGGCTCAAGAATCCTTCGCAGCAGTATCACCGCAAGCCATACAAGCAGGTAGCCAATGCCTAGTTTGAGATTGCCGTATATAAAGTATATAACGGACAATGGAAGGAGCGTAATGCCGCTTCCAAACACAGGCAACGCGTCAAGTATTGCCGTAGCCGCCGCAACGACGAGTGCAAAAGGCGCCTGCAGCAGCGCTAAAATGACAGCAATGAGGATGAATATGATAAACATAAGAATCACCTGCGCTTTAACATAGCCGCCGAGATATGTCCTGCATTCGCCGCGGAATTCAGCCAGCCGCCCGATAAGCTTCGGACCGAGGATTTTTCTTATTCTGTCGTCAAGGGCTTCCTTTTGTGAAACCATAAAGAACAGTGACAGAACAAATATGATAGTCCATATAATGCCGCCCGGCAGGGACTTAGCAAAATCCTGTGCGTTGTTCACAACCTCAATATTGGACATGAACTTTTGCAGCTGTGACGTAAAGGTATCCGAAAGACTGTCTATCATGCTGCGCACGGAATCCGGCATATCAATGTACAGCCTGTTCCATTTCATATTGAAGCTTTCCCAGTTTCTTTGCAGCGTGTCAAAAATTACAGGCCATTGCAAATACAGGTTTTTCAGCTCATCAAAGAGCTTACAGCCTATAACTCCGATTATTGCTGTCAGTACCGCAAGTGTGACTATGATTACCATTACAACAGAAGCAAACCGCGGCAGCTTCAGCCTCTTTTGCAGCTTATCCGCAAGCGGATTTATCAGCCGTGAAATAACGAACCCAAAGATGAACGGAGACAGCAGACTGAATATATATATAAATGCCCTGAGAGCCGGAGGCCCCGCAAAGAAGATAAGCAGACACAGCCCGATAACGGTTCCCAGAACAACAAGTATTTTTTTAACATTTGCGGTAATTTTCATAAAATCACCCCTTTGAACGGAGATTATTCGCCATTGCCCTTTTCAAGGAACTTATCCATAAGAGTATATCCCTTTTCAATATAAACACCTGTCTCTTTGCCGTTATTCTCTGTATACGCAAGACCTGATCCGCCTGCGGTATTTCTTGAATCGTAGATTACATACGGAACGGGGTCGCTTACATGTGTTTTAAGACTGATCGGTGTAGGATGGTCGGGCATAATGAGCATTCTGTAATCGATGCCCCTCTTTTCAAGCTCCTCTTTAAGGAACTTAACCACTGTATTATCTATTGTTTCAACGGCAAGCTTTTTCTTTTCCGGCTTGCCCTGATGCCCCATCTCATCCGGAGCCTCCATGTGGATGTATACGAAGTCGCTGCCGCCAAGGATCGCGTCAAGCGCCGCCTGAGCCTTGCCCTCCCAGTTTGTTTCGCAGTTGCCCGTAGCTCCGGGAACGTCAATCGATTCCATACCGGCGCACTTTGCGATGCCCTTTATGAGATCAACGGCTGAAATAACCGAGCCTTTAAGCCCGTACTTCTCATAGAAGTTACCAACAGACGGCTTTGTGCCCTCGCCCCATACCCAGATCGATGTTGCCGGGTTAAGTCCTTTCTCAACCCTTGCCTTATTTACAGGGTGCTCTCTTAATATCTTCTCCGACGCTTTCATCATTTCAAGAAGCTTTTCGGCGCCGTCGCCCTTCGGAAGATAATCGCCTACGCGCCTGTCCGAAATGTCATGCGGGGGAGTGAGCGAAACATTAGTGGAGCCGCCGTTCCACACGCAGAGATGGCGGTAGCTGATGCCCGGATAGAACTTAATTACATCCGTGTCAAGCTCCCTGGCGATTGCCTGCATAAGCTGTGTGCTTTCCTCTGTGGTGATTTCGCCCGAGGAGTAGTCAAGCATAGTCTTATCCTCATAGTTTTCCTCATCAGAAAGAGTAACGAGGTTTGTTCTGAAGGTCACATCATCGTCCTTCATCTCAACGCCGATTGACGCTGCCTCAAGCGGTGAACGGCCGGTGTAGCACTTCTTTGTATCATATCCCATAACCGAGAGGTTTGCGACATCCGAGCCCGGCTTCATGCCGTCCTGAACGGTCTTGCACATTCCGAGCTCGCCGTGGCGGGACATATAGTCGATAGTCGGCTTATCCGCTACCTCAAGAATGGTTTTTCCGTCAAAATAATCGACCGGGTAATCCGCCATTCCGTCTCCTAAAATTACAATATACTTCATCTTTTTTCTTCCTTTCCTTATATATCACCAATGGAACTTAGTCAACTGTCCCAGGTTTTTTAAGTTTTCAAAGCCCATCTGCCGCATTGCCTCGTAGACCACGACAGCAACGGCGTTTGAGAGATTAAGGCTTCTCGCGTCGGGAATCATCGGGATTCTTATGCAGCGCTCCTCATGAGCGTATAAAAGCTCCTCCGGCAGCCCCGCGTCCTCTCTGCCGAACAGGAGATAATCATTATCCTTAAATTCCGCGTCAACATATGTATGCTGCGCCTTTGTGGTGGCGTAATGGTATCTCGCGTCAGGAGAGGCAGTCTTTCTAAAGAAATCCTCTAAATTTTCGTAAAACCGGACATTGAGCAGATCCCAGTAGTCCAGTCCCGCGCGTTTCATTTTCTTATCGTCAATCTCAAAAGCCATAGGCTTCACGATATGTAAGCCGCAGCCGGTAGCGGCGCAGGTGCGCGCGATATTTCCGGTATTCTGCGGTATTCTCGGTTCGACAAGAACCACATTAAACATCTGTATTCACCTTCAAATTATTTAAGAAATTTTATCATAAATCTATTGAGCAGCGGACGCTTTATCGTAATCGTGCTTTTCGGACAAAGCTCCTGACAGCAGAAGCAGCGTATGCACTTAGCTTTATCAATAACCGGTCTGCCCGAGTCCATGCTTATCGCATGCGGCGGACAGCAGCGGGCGCATTCGCCGCAGCGTATACAGTTATCATATCTTATCTCAGGCTTTGAAGCGAGCTTGTTTACAAGCATTGCGTTCAGCGCCGGAGGAAGGTTTATAAGCTTTAAGAGGTTAAAATGGCTCTGCGGCTTGATAAAATCGGTTATTCTGACCGATTCGATGCTTTCACCTCTTATATCAAGCTCCGCCGCCGCTGCCGGGGCGTGTCCGCGCTCCGCGGCGATTCTTACGGTATCAACCTCGGAGGGCTTGTAATCAATAACGGAGCTTGCCGCAAGGTCAAGAGCGTATGGGTTCGCACTGGCGAGGACAAGACCGATAAACCTGTCCTTGCCCGAGGTGGGACCGTCGCCCTCCATTCCAACGATTGCGTCCATAATGCTCAATGTCGGCTTGACGCGCTCGCAAAGGTCAACAAGCATTGAGCAGAATGCCTGTCTGTCATCAAGACGAAAGTGCATTTCCGCCTTATACGTTCCGGGAATCACACCAAACAGGTTCTTTACCGCGCCCGTATAGCTTGTCATTGCGTGTGTCTTTAGCTTGGGAAGCGAGATAATAACATCCGCCTCAAGGATAGGGTTTATTATAGGCATTTTCTTTATAGTATGCCCTTGCGGGTGTTCAACCTCTGTGAAGTCCGTGTCAAAGTTAAGGACGGCGTTTGTACCCTCAACCGCCTTTGTAACTCCGCAGGAGTGGTAAACCGCGTTCAGCATTGCCCTGTTATAAGGACCTCCGGGACTCTCGGCAATCGTCACAATGCCGCCCGCTTCCTCGACTGCGCATATAACCGCATGGAGAAAATCGGCATTGGTAGTAACAGAGCTGTCGGGACGTTTTTTTGAAACAAGGTTTGGCTTGATAACAACCTTATCGCCCTTATGAACAAATTTTCCTATACCGCCGATAAGGTTCAGAGCCTCATCAATTCCCTCGCGGCATTTATCGTAGCTGTTACATCTGACTATTGAAACCGTTTTATCCATGTCGCCCTCATTTCAACCGAAAATACTTAATATACCTATTCTATCATATTATAGCATATACCAAAGCTATTTTCAACCGTAAAATTGACAAAAATTTCGACAATATAGCCGCAAGCCGTATGATGAAGCGTATAGTCAAGAATTTATTGACAAGTACGAAAATTTTTTGTATAATATAAATAATAAGACAAGGAGACAGAAAGTTTATGAATAATAAATTTATATCAATATTATTGACTGCTGCGTTTGCGGCGGCACTTGCTCCGGCGGCGTATGCGGCAAATTCGGATTTTGCCGGCGGGATATATTCATCAACAGACATAAACGGCGCAGGTACTGCAAAGCTCACTATCTATTCATGTGATGACAGCACGATAACGGCGGGATTTGAACGCACGGATTCAAAGGGGAGGGTTCTGACCTTTGTATGCGACCCCGGTACAGTAAGCGGAAGCAGCGCAAGCATACCGTTTACCATGACCGCGTCAGGTGCGACCTATTACGGTTATATAAGTCTCGCGCTTAACGGAAACGGTGACAGTGTGACGATCAATACAAACGCGACAAATTATGGCTCCGTGTTTAACGGCTACCTGCCCAAAACTGCCAATATAAACGGCGCAGCGGTACAGACCGCGCCTGCGGCAGCAAATACGGCAGCGAGCGCAACAGCGGCTCCTGTATCGGAGGATATAACAATTAACGTAAACGGTGTAAAAACGGATTTTTCCAAGGATGCTAAGCCTTTAATTATTGAAGGACATACATATGTGCCGCTCAGAAGCGTATTCGGCAGCATGGGAATAAATGTTTGCTGGGATGAGTATTCAATGTCAAGCAGACTGCATGAGCAGCTTATAACGTGTACAAAAAACGATAAGATTCTTCAGTTCGCAAGAACGCTGAATGTGGAAGGAACGAACGTGTGGACGTTAAGGGAATGGGATAATGCTTTCACCGATTCATCGGATTATACAGAGCTTGATGCTGAAGAATATCAGCCGGTTATAAGGGGAGAATCCTCATATGCGCCGATAAGAATAATTTCCGAGGCGATGGGCGGAATGGTAAACTGGGACGAGGCGACAAGAACCGTTGATATAATCTGTGATACCGGCAATGCGCACTGGAAGCCTGCAGAAGAAATTGCAGGCATGGAGGACTTTTTAAAGGAGAACGCAAGAGCTTTTATAGACGAGGAAATTATAGTGGTGGACGAGGACAGGACGCCGTATTTCACCCCTGATAAAAAGTTCTATAAATTTAAGCTTCAGGACGGGGACGGGACAGTTACCGTCAGAGTGTTTAATGATGGGACAACGGAAAATATTGAATGAACATAAAAAGGCTGTGTCAGACCTCTGAATGAGTTCTGATACAGCCTTTTTTCAATCATATTATATCACCATGTGCGTGATTTCAGTTCCTTAAACTGCCCGACCGTGGAAACGTGGGCATTAAGACCGCCGTCTACAGTAACAACCTGTCCCGTAAAATATTCGCTTTCATCAGAAGCCAGATAGAGGCACATATTTGCAATATCCTCCGGCTTTCCGTAGCGGTTTACCATGATGTTATTTAAGAAAATATCCTTTAATGCCTGCGGCACGCGCGATTCATTTTCGGGTGTAACAATCAGGCCCGGACGAACGCAGTTGCAGCGGATATTATCCTTGCCGAACTGCAGAGCGGTATACTGTGTCAGCATATCAATTCCCGCCTTTGCGCAGGCGTAAGCCGTTGAGCCTAAATCTCCGGAGCATGACGCCATAGAACCGATGTTTATAACAGAACCGCCGTTGTTTTCCTTCATATACGGCAGCGCGCATTTTATGGCGTAAAACGTTCCGCGTAGATCACTCTGGAAAATATTATCCCACATTTCAAGCGTAAGCTCGTCCACACGTCCGTCCTTTAAAGCGACATTAGCCGCATTATTTACCAGAATATCAAGCTTCCCGTATTTTGCGGCGGTATCCTTAAATAAGGCTTCAATGCTTTCCGCTGAGGTAATATCCATAAAATGATACCAAGCCTCACCGCCATTCTGAACGATGCTGTCAACGACAGCCTGTCCTTTTTCCGCGCGGCGTCCGCACACAACGACCTTTGCGCCCTCTGCGGCAAAAAGCTTTGCAATTCCCACCCCTATGCCGCTTGTTGATCCGGTAACAACCGCGACTTTTCCTTTCAGTCTTTCCATTGTGTAAATCCTCCTGTTAAATTATTATAAGCCCAGAGCCTCTTTCGCGAGCTTATCCGCCATGTCGTTATACTTATCTCCCGAATGACCCTTGACCTTTATAAAGCGTATATCAACCTTTGTTTTTGCCCAATCGTAATATGCCTTGTAGGCTATTGTGCCGGTCTTATTTGTTTTCCACGCGCCGGTGCACCAGCATTCGATACCGGCGTAATCGTAGTATATATCAAGCTTTTCAATGCCGTTTTCAACGCAGTAGAGCATAGCCTCCTCCGCGCCCTTGATTTCCCCGGCGACATTGCGCATCTCGGCAAGCTCCGGATCTTGAAAGGCTTCATTCTTGGTAATCGTTTCACCGTTATAAAAAAGCACCATACCGTATGAAAAATGCTTATTGCGCTGATTGTAGCTGCCGTCAACGTATGCGACCGCCGCTCCCTCGCGCGGGCTTGTATCCTGCGCTCCGCCCAAGATAAAGGCTTCCGCCTCCTCAAGGGTTTCAAAGCCCTTGAATGCCGCGCCCTTGAAGCCTGTGACCTGACGCTGACATTCTGCCCATGTTTTAAAAATTCCTGTTTGTCTGCCGTTTTTTACGGCATAAAATTTCTTTGCCATATTTAAACCGTTATTATCCTTATATCATTAGATTGCAGAGCGTCGTTCCATTCCCTGTCAAGCCTTATGTCGGTTATAAACGTGTCTATTTTCTCAATCGGCGCTATAACAGGGATACCCTTTCTTCCGAGCTTGCTGTGGTCACAGAGGAATATTACGGAGTCGGATGCCTCCATCATAGCGCGCTTTATTTCCGCCTCGTCCTCGGACGCATCAACCATACCGCGCGACAGCGTAACTCCCTGACAGGAGAAGAAAAATTTATTTGCCACAAGATTTTCTCTTATCATTCGCTCCGCAAACCGCCCGATATATGACATATTTCGCGTGTTAAGGCGTCCGCCCGTGCATATGAGCTTAATATTCTCACAGTCGCTGAGCTCCGATACAACGTTGACTGAGTTGGTTATAACCGTAAGCCCCCGCTTGTCCTTTATACTGCGGGCAAGGTAGAGCGATGAGGTGCTTGCGTCAAGAAATATTGTTTCACCGTTTTTTATCATATTAGCGGCGCGTATGCCGATTTTATGCTTTGCCTCGGCGTTTACAACGTCACGCTCCTTAACTCCAAGCTCTGAGCCGGAGCCGCCCGAAAGGGTTGCGCCGCCGTATGTGCGGACAAGTATGCCCTGCTTTTCAAGCTTTAAGAGATCACCGCGGATTGTCTCCGGCGTAACATCAAAAAGCCTTGAGAGGTCAGTGACAAGAACGCTTTTATTTTCGTTTATCAGCTCTTCAATTTTAGATCTGCGTTCAACCGCGAGCATATTATTCACCCTTTCCGGCTCTGATCGCTTCCGGCAGATCGAGATCTCCGGTGTAGAGCGCGCGGCCTGTTATAACGCCCTCAACGCCTGTGGGAACAAGCGCCTTAACGTGCTCAAGCTTGCCTACTCCGCCGGACGCTATAACATTAACGTTTACGTTTTCAACCATTTCCCTCATTGCGCCAACATTCGGCCCCGCGAGAGTGCCGTCCGTTGCGATGTCTGTATATACAATCGTTTTAACTCCCAAATCAGCCATTTTCCGCGCAAATTCAACCGCCTTAAATTCCGAGGTCTTTTCCCAGCCCTCAATCGCGACCATGCCGTCCTTAGCGTCAATTCCGATAACGATTCTGTCTCCGTATTTCTCAACGGCTTCTCTTACAAATTCAGGATTTGAAACCGCCTTTGTGCCGATTATAACGCGGTCAATACCGCAGGCAAGCTTTGCTTCAATATCCTCCATTGTCCTTATGCCGCCGCCGGTCTGGACGGGAACGCTTACGCTTTCGCAGATTTTTCTGATTGCGTCGGCATTTACGCCGTGACCTTTGAGAGCGCCGTCGAGATCGACAACGTGAATGTATTCACCGCCGAGAGCCTCCCATTTCTTTGCCATTTCGGCGGGATCATTGCCATATACGGTAATCTTGTCAAAGCGTCCTTTTAACAGGCGGACGCACTGGCCGTCCTTTATATCTATTGCCGGATAAATTCTCATTCCTCGCTGCCCTCCGTCCTTTCCATGAATGCCTTAACCATCTCCATAATTCGGTCCTTTTCCATCTTCATGCTCACCTTATTGACAACAAAGCGCGCGCTGAGAGGGCATACGACCTCAAGCACGTCAAGCCCGTTTTCGCGCAGCGTCGCGCCTGTTTCGACAATATCCACGATAACGTCCGAAAGCCCTACAAGCGGACCAAGCTCTACGGAGCCGTTGAGCTTTATAATGTCAATGGTCTGCCCCTTTTCATCCTGGAAATACTTTCTCGCTATATTCGGATACTTTGAGGCAACCTTGAGGTTTGTTATTTCGTCAAGCTTGCCCTTAAGCTCCGGCCTGCCGCATACGCACATATTGCATTTGCCAAATCCAAGGTCTACCATTTCGTAGATGTTTCTGCTTTCCTCTAAAAGCGTATCCTTTCCGACAATGCCGATGTCAGCCGCGCCGTATTCAACATAGGTCGGAACATCGGACGCCTTAACGAGGATGAACTTCATTTTGTTCTTTTCATCGGTGAAGATGAGCTTTCTGGACTTCTCCTTCATTTCCGAGCAGTCCATTCCTATCGAAGTAAATATATCCATTGCAAGCTCCGCAAGTCTGCCCTTTGCAAGAGCCACTGTTAAATATCTCATTGTAAGCTTCCTTTCATTAAAACATTCTGAAGCCCAGCTCCTGCGGTGAGGGCATGGGCTGAGGCTCATCGCTTGCGCCGTAGCCGAGAAATTCGTTTACCGTGGTTTCGAGGGTATCGTCCTTTTCGTAATCGTAAATTGTAAGTCTGCCGTCAGGATATACGCGGAGAATGCAGGTGTTGTTTGTCGCTTCGGCATACTTCTCAGCGTCCTTAAAGCTCCCGCTGCCTATATACATTTCCGTAAGACAGCCGTTTATTCTGAGATTATGGGCAAGGTCGTACGCGGCTCTGTCCGCGTTCTTTTCGGCGTATATCAGCGTTGAAGGCACCTCGTCGGGCTTATCGGTGTAAACCTGCATAATTCTGTTCACGCCTATCGCGCAGCCGACAGCTCCCTTAGGCGCGCCGAACATTCCCATGAGGTTGTCATAACGTCCGCCGGCGGCAATCGGGAAGCCGACGCCGTGGGTGTAGCACTTGAAGATCGAGCCGGTGTAATAGTCAATGCTTTGGAGCATTCCGAGGTCAAGCGAAATATACTGCTCAAAGTCATATGCACAGAGCAGATCATATATCTGTCTGAGGTTGTCAAGGGCGACCTTCGAGGTTTCGTTAAGCCCCGGAACATTCGCGCGCTCTATTATTGAAGCGTCACCGAAGAGATAAGGGAGGTCAATCATAACCTGCTTGATATGCTCTTCAATGTTAAGCTTATCAACAAGCTTTCTGATACCCTGTGAATCCTTTGAATCAATTCTCGCGCGGAGCTTTTCGGTTGTTTCTGCGTCAAGTCCGAGCTGCTCAACAAGACCGTTGAAGAATGCCACCTGACCTATTTCCATTGATATTTCCTCGATCCCCAGAGCCAGCATAGCCTCTATCGCGGCGGCGATAACCTCCGCGTCTGCCTTCGCGCTGTAGGAGCCTATAAGCTCAATGCCGCTCTGTGTGATTTCGCGGCGTCTTACGCCCTCGGTGTGCTCGGCTCTGAAAACGCTTCCGGTGTACATATATCTTACCGGGAGTGTCGCGTTCTGCGCCTTTGTGGCTGCCATTCTTGCGATTGAGGTTGTAAAGTCCGGACGTAGGGCAAGAATCCTGCCCTGCTCGTCAAAAAATTTGTACAGCTTTTCCTGCGAAATCTGACCTGTTTCGCCGCTGTAGCAGTCATAGTATTCAAAGGACGGCGACTCAATTTCCTTATAACCGAAGGTGTTGAATACCATCCAGATCGTGTTTTCAATATCCTTTTTTACCGCGCATTCATTAGGCAGTACATCGTTTACGCCGTTGGGCGTATGCAGTTTCCAATCAGGCATTGTTTAAAATTCCTTTCCTATTTATATCAATACAACAGGAGCATCGGTAATGCTCCTGTGAATTTCGTGTTTAAAATACAAACGGCGGTCTAAGTCCGCAAGCCGAAACAAGCTCATTGGCGCGCTTTAGCTGCTTAAAGCGGTATTCGCAAAGCGCGTGCGTGTCCGACCCCACGCTGACGCCTATTCCGGCGCGGCGTATCGCCTCACGCTTGGACGCGTTTGTAAGAAAATCATAGTAGCAGTTATAATTTCCGGAGGTGTTAAGCTCCCAGAAAATATTTTCGGTTTTAAGAACCTCTGTCATGTCTAAGCCGTAACGCTCGCTCATGGCGAAAATGTCGCAATGGGCAAGCCCGACAGGACACTCAAAGCGGTGCCGCCACTGAACAAACTCAAAAAAGTCCATCGCGCGGTAATCGTCAAGGCTTTCAAAGAGGACAAAGTCCAGCCCCGCTATGTCATAGGTAAAAAGATCATCGGGACGCGGACGAGTGCCTATTTCAAGTCCGGCAAGCACCTTGATGTAACCGGCATACTTAGCCTTGCACTCAAGCAGCTTATGAACGTATTCCCGAATATGTATGCCGATTGAGAACTGATGGTCGGTAATACCGACAGCGTCAACCCCATGCTCAATGGCGTTTTCGATAATCTCCTCGGGGGTATTCTTTCCGTCATAGCTGAAGGTTGTATGATTATGAAGATCCATTATCATGCCCGCATGCCGCCTTTCGTCCGTTTTTTCACACTACTACTATTATATTATAGCATGGAGCGGTCAATTTTGCAATACCGTTCAGAAAACTTTGGGGAAATTTCAATTGTTTTTTAGCGTCAGGATAAATTCAACAATCAAAAGCTAACTTTAGTTACCTATATGTTGACGCAAAATATACAATTTTCAGACCGAAAAATTGTAAAAACTGTTCCATTGCGAAAAATTATTTCGATTATGTGAAAAAAGCTTGTGAAATTGTTGTCAATGTGGTATTATTGTAGCTGTGATATTACATTATAACTGCACGACAGAAAATTTTCCCGCATCTATAGGCGGCGGGTGAGATTTCACATTTGGTAGGAGTACAATTTCCCACCGAATGCGGGCTGACGCCCCTGTCGTTCGTTGAATGGCGGGGCGATGCCCCTTATTGAATATTGCGGCGATATAAACAGGAAAAGTATGTTATAGGAGAAGTATGTTATATGAGTAGTAAAATTACCATCATTGGCGCGGGAAGCGTGGGTTCAACAATCGCTTACACGCTTTCAAACGAGGATATTGCATCGGAAATCGTAATGATTGATATCAATAAGCAGAAGGTTGTCGGTGAGGCAATGGATATTGTGCAGGGAGCTTCCTTCCGTGACCCGATATCAGTTATCGCGGGCGATTATGAGGATGCGAAGGATTCCGATATTGTTATTATAACATCGGGAGTTGCGCGTAAGCCGGGACAGACAAGAATAGAGCTTACACAGACAAATGTTGATATTCTGAAGAGCATAACGCCGGACATCGTAAAGGCGGCTCCGAACGCGTTATACATTATTGTAAGCAATCCGGTCGATATTATGACCTATGTTTTTACGAAAATATCGGGTCTGCCGGAAAATCAGATCATGGGTTCGGGCACGCTGCTTGATACCGCAAGACTGCGCTACGGTCTTTCGGAGCATTATCAGATAGCTCAGAGAAACATTCACGCGTATGTTTTCGGCGAGCATGGCGATTCCTCCTTTGTACCGTGGTCAATGGCAAAGATTTCTGGCTGCTCGCTCTGGGAGTATTCGGAGATGATGAAGCGGTACGGAAAGGAATTTGAGCCGCTTGACGAGGAAAAAATGACAGCCTATATACATGAATCGGGAGCAAGAATTATTGAAAACAAGGGCGCTACCTTCTATGCGGTATCCGTTTCGGTGTGCCGTCTGTGCTCGCTTCTGCTTTCGGCATACGATTCAATCTCGACGGTAACATCAATGATGCACGGTGAATACGGCATAAACGATGTATGTATCAGTGTTCCGACGCTTATCGGACCCGAGGGTGTGCGCGGTAAGGTTCCCGTAAGGCTTACCGATGAGGAGATTGGAAAGCTTCGACACAGCGCGGATGTGCTTCGCGCGGTAATCGAAAAGATAGAATTATAATTTCAGAAAGGAGCAGCAGTAATAACATGACATACAGTTATTATCCCGGATGTACCTTAAAGAATAAGGCGCAGGCTTTGGATAAGTATGCCCGCGCTTCCGCTCGGGCGCTGGGCTTCGAATTAGAGGAAATAGAGGAATGGCAGTGCTGCGGGGGAGTATATCCTCTCGGAAATGACGAAATAGCGACAAAGCTCGCGTCTGTGCGCAATCTTGCCGCCGCGAGGGATAAGGGACAGGAGCTTGTGACGCTGTGCTCGGCGTGTCATCATGTTTTAAAGCGTGTAAATGACGACATGAAAAATGTCGAGGACATAAGAACGCGCGCCAACAATTATATGCAGCTTGATAAGCCTTATGAGGGCGAAACGAATGTGCTTCATTTCCTGGAGGTACTCCGTGACCGGGTGGGCTTTGACGAGCTGAAGAAAAGGGTGGTAAATCCTCTTAAAGGCAGGAGGATAGGCGCGTATTACGGCTGCCTGCTGTTAAGACCGGGAAAGCTCATGGCGTTTGACGATCCCGAAAACCCGACAATAATAGAGGATTTTATAAGAGCGATAGGCGCGGAGCCTGTTGTCTATCCGTACCGTAACGAATGCTGCGGCGGATACATATCGTTAAAGGAAAAGGAACGCGCAAAGGGTCTGTGCGCTCAGATTACCGACAGCGCAAGGGGCTTCGGCGCGGAGCTGCTCATAACCGCCTGCCCGCTCTGTATGTACAACCTGAACAAGAGCGCGGGAGCAAAGCTTCCCGTATACTATTTTACAGAGCTTCTTGCGGAGGCTCTGGGAGTAAAGGAGGCTGCGGATAGTGAATAAAAAGGATTTAATGGCGGAGCAGATACGCGAGATAAGCGGAGTAAATCCGTATAAGTGTATGAAGTGCGGCAAGTGCTCCGCAACCTGTCCGAGCTTTGACGCAATGGACATAAAGCCGCATCAGTTTGTGTCGTATGTGCTGAGTAACGATATTGACGCGCTTGTAAATTCAAAGTCGCTGTGGCATTGTCTTTCGTGCTTTGCCTGCGTTGAGCGCTGCCCGCGTGACGTAAAGCCGGGCAAGCTTATAGACGCGGCAAGACAGATAGCAGAAAGACAGCAGGGCGGGGATTACTTAACGCCCGATGAGATACCGGAGCTTCTGGACGAGGATATTCCGCAGCAGCTTTTGGTAAGCGCATTCAGAAGGTATAGGAGGTGAGCCGTTTGCAGAGAATAGGAGTTTTTGTCTGCCACTGCGGAAGTAATATCGCGGCGACTGTAGACGTTAAAAAGGTAGCTGAAATGGCTCTTATGGAGCCGGGCGTTGTTCATGCCGAGGACTATCAGTATATGTGCTCCGAGGCGGGACAGGCGAAGATTGCCCAAGCAATCGAGGAAAAGGGACTTACGGGAATAGTAGTCTGCTCATGCTCACCGAGAATGCATGAGGCGACGTTCAGAACGTGCGCTGAGCGCGCGGGTATAAATCCGTACATGGTCGAGATCGCAAACATACGCGAGCACTGCTCATGGATACATAAGGATATTGAGGAAGCGACAAAGAAGGCAGTAATACTTATGAGGGCGGCGGTTGCAAAGGTCAACCTTAACGCGCCGTTAAAGCCGGGCGAGAGCAGAGTTACAAAGAGAGCGCTTGTAATCGGCGGCGGTATTGCCGGAATACAGACCGCGCTTGACATAGCGGACGCTGGTTATCCGGTTGATATTGTCGAGAAAACACCGTCAATCGGCGGCAGGATGTCGCAGCTTGACAAGACCTTCCCGACGCTTGATTGCTCGGCATGTATTCTTACGCCGAAAATGGTTGAGGCTGCGGCGCATGAAAATATCAATATATACACCTACAGCGAGGTTGAAAAGGTAACCGGCTTTGTGGGTGATTTCACGGTTGATATACGCAAGAAGGCAAGAAGCGTTGACATGGATAAATGCACAGGCTGCGGAGCCTGTCAGGAAAAGTGTCCGTCAAAGAAAACACCGAGCGAGTTCAACCGCGGACTTAACAACAGAACCGCGATTTATACGCCGTTCGCGCAGGCGATCCCGAATGTTCCGGTAATCGACCGCGAGGCGTGTATAAAGTTTAAGACAGGAAAGTGCGGACTTTGCTCAACGGTATGCGCGGCGGGCGCGATAGATTACACTCAGAAGGACGAGATAATTACGGAGAAGTACGGCGCGATCGTGGTTGCGACGGGCTTTGACGTTATAAAGCTTGATAAATATGATGAATACGCGTATTCGCAGAGCAAGGATGTAATAACCTCGCTTGAGCTGGAGCGTATCATGAATGCGGCAGGCCCTACAAAGGGACATCTTGAAAGACTTTCGGACGGCAAAGCGCCTAAGAATATCGTATTCGTTCAGTGTGTAGGCAGCCGCTGCTCGGATGACCGCGGCAAGAGCTACTGCTCAAAGATATGCTGTATGTATACCGCAAAGCACGCGATGCTCATAAGGGACAAGTACCCCGATGTAAACGTAACGGTATTCTATATAGACGTCAGAACACCGGGCAAGAACTTTGACGAGTTCTACAGACGCGCCGTTGAGGAATACGGAGTAAATTATATAAAGGGACAGGTCGGCAAGGTCTGTCCGGAGCCGGACGGAAGCCTTACGGTATACGGCTCGGATCTGATAGATAACAAGCAGCTGATGATAAGCGCGGATATGGTAGTTCTTGCGGCAGCCATTGAGCCTTCATCATCGGTAAGAAAAATAGCGACAATGCTTACCGCAAGCATTGATACAAATAACTTCCTGACAGAAGCGCATCCGAAGCTTCGCCCTGTAGAATCGCCTACAGCCGGAGTATTCCTTTCGGGCGTATGTCAGGGACCTAAGGACATTCCGGAAACGGTATCACAGGCAGGCGCTGCGGCGGTCAAGGCGATAGGACTGCTTGCAAAGGATAAGCTTATGACAAACCCGTGTACGGCAAAGTCTGACGAGCTGCTGTGCAACGGCTGCTCACAATGCGCTAACGTTTGTCCTTACGGCGCGATTTCATATGAGGAGAAGCAGGTCAATGACCACGGAATACGCGAAACACGCCGCGTTGCGGTCGTAAACAACGCGCTCTGCCAGGGCTGCGGCGCTTGTACCGTTACATGCCCGTCGGGCGCTATGGATCTTCAGGGCTTCTCAAACAGACAGATTACAGCGGAGGTGGACGCGATATGCCGATAAATGAAAAAGAGGAATTCAGACCTAAAATTGTTGCATTCTGCTGTAACTGGTGCAGCTATGCCGGAGCGGATTTAGCGGGCAGCAGCCGTCTTGGCTATCCGGCTGACGTAAAGATAATCCGCGTACCGTGCTCATGCCGTGTAAATCCGATGTTTATTTTAAGAGCCTTTGAAAAGGGCGCTGACGGCGTGATAATGTGCGGCTGCCATCCGGGCGACTGTCACTACAGCACAGGCAACTATTATGCGAGAAGAAGAATGACGCTTCTGTTCTCAATGCTTGATTTTATAGGCGTTGAGCACGGAAGAACAAGAGTTGAGTGGGTTTCGGCTGCGGAGGGCGTAAAGTTCTCGCAGACGATGAACGAGTTCGTTGAAAAAATCCGCTCACTCGGCAAAAACGTAAGATTGGGGGATCTGAGATGCAGGAACTGATAAACCGCGCAAAGGAGCTTTTATCCGACGGCACGGTTGCGCGCGTTCTCGGCTGGAGAAGGGGCGACCTGCCGTACAATCCCGAGCCGGCATATTTTAATGATGAGGCGAGCCTTTCGGAGCTTGTATACAACGGCTTCTGCGGAGCTAACCTCAGCAAGTATATGATAGAGGCTTCAAAGCTTGATGGAAAAACACTTGTTTTCTTAAAGCCGTGCGACAGCTACAGCTTTAAGCAGCTTATAAAGGAGCACAGAGTTGACAGGGACAAGGCGTATATTATAGGCGTCGGCTGCAAGGGCAAGCTTAGCATAGACAAAATTAATTCTCTCGGAATTAAGAATGTCCTTGACGTTAAGGGCGCGGAGCTTAGCGATGCCTGCGACACTCTCACAATGGAAACGCTTGCGGGCAAAAAGTCCTGCGCGTACAAAGACGCGATGCTTGAGCGCTGCCATGTATGCAAGGGCAAGGAGCACGTTATATATGACGAGCTTATCGGCGATTCTGCCGATACCGTTGACGCGGACCGCTTTGCGGAGGTTGAAAGAATAGAGGCAATGTCACCGGAGGAGAAATTTGCGTTCTTCCAGAATGAGCTTTCAAAGTGCATACGCTGCAACGCGTGCAGAAACGTATGTCCGGCATGCTCATGCCGCAAGTGCGTATTTGACAGCACAAAGTTTGACAGCGCGCAGAAGGCAAATGTTGATTCCTTCGAGGAAAAGATGTTCCACATCATACGCGCGTTCCATGTCGCGGGACGCTGTACCGACTGCGGCGAGTGCAGCAGAGTATGTCCTCAGGGCATTCCGCTTCACCTGTTTAACCGCAAGTTCATTAAGGATATAAATACCCTCTACGGTGATTACACAGCGGGCGCCGATGACGGGGAAAGAACACCGCTTACGAGCTTCACGTTCGACGACGCGGAGCCGGGTTCGATATAAGGAGGTGCCGGCAGTTATGTATAAAACAGCAAAAGCAAGCCTCCCGCAGTTGTATAAGGCGATCGCCGGAGAAAACGCACTGTATCTTCCGATAAAAAGAGCGGGGCAGACAAATTTCGCGCCGTGGACAGAGGGCGCGGAGGTCGATATCCAAACGCTTAAAACCGTTAAATCGGCAAAGGATGCGTTTTTTCCGCAGAGCGAAACGCTTTATACCTGTATAAGAGACGGAAAGAAAATCAGAATAGAGCCGGAGGAGCTTATAAACGAGAGCTTTGTGGTATTCGGCATGAGGGGCTGCGACGTTCACGGTGTGGAGGTGCTTGACAGAGTATTCTTAGCCGAGCCTGTCGATACCTTCTACGCGGCGCGCAGAGAGCACGGCACAATAGTGGCATTGGCGTGCAATGAGCCGGAGCTGAGCTGCTTCTGCAAGGTGTTCGGAACGGACTGCTCCGAGCCGGCGGGAGCCGATGTTATTACGTGGCTTGTCGGTGATGAGCTGTTCTGGAAGCCGGTAACCGAAAAGGGCGAAAGGCTTACGGAGCAGGTCAAAGAGCTTCTTGAGGAAGCGGACGATGCCACGGTCAATGAGAAAAAGGCTGAAATAAAGAGCATAGTCGAAAAAATCCCGAATATGAGCCTTTCGCTTGAGGGCTGGGGCAGAGATGACAAGCTTGAACGCTTTAACTCGCCCATATGGGAGGATCTATACAAGCCTTGTCTTGCGTGCGGAACCTGCACCTTTGTATGCCCGACCTGTCAGTGCTACGATATAAAGGACTATGACACGGGCCGCGGAGTAAAGCGTTACCGCTGCTGGGATTCATGTATGTATTCCGACTTCACTATGATGGCGCACGGCAACAACAGAACAAGCCAGATGCAGCGCTTCAGACAGCGCTTCATGCACAAGCTTGTATATTATCCGACAAATAACGACGGAATGTTCTCCTGCACGGGCTGCGGACGATGTGTTGATAAGTGTCCGTCATTGCTTAACATAGTTAAGGTTATAAAGGCGTTTGAAAAGGAGGGTAAATGATATGAGTGAATGCGGATGTCATAAGACTTATGCGCTTGATACTCTTGTTCCCAAGGTTGGAGTTATAACAAAGATTACTCAGGAAACTCCGGACGTTAAGACCTTCTGCGTAACCGCTCCCGAGGGCGGCAAGCTGTTTGAGCATATGCCGGGACAGTGCGCTATGCTCTGCGTTCCGGGCGTAAGCGAGGGAATGTTCTCGATAACCTCGTCACCGACAAACAAGGAATTTCAGGAATTTAGTATAAAGAAGTGCGGCGATCTTACAAGCTGTCTCCACGACCTGCAGGAGGGCGATGAGATAACCGTAAGAGGTCCATACGGCAACCACTTCCCGGTTGAGGATAAGCTGAAAGGGAAAAATCTTCTGTTTATTGCGGGAGGTATCGGACTTGCGCCGCTCCGTTCGGTAATAAATTATGTGCTTGACAACCGCGCCGATTACGGTAAGGTTGATATACTCTACGGCTCACGCTCGGCAGACGACCTTGTAAAGCTTGAGGAAATCCGTGAGGTATGGAGCAAGGCAGAGGATGTTAATGTGTACCTCACGATCGACCGCGAGCAGGAGGGCTGGGACGGTCATGTAGGCTTTGTTCCGGCATATCTTAGCGAAATCGGCTTTGATACGGACAGAGTTGCTCTCGTATGCGGACCTCCGATAATGATTAAATTTGTATTGCAGGGGCTGAAGGATTTAGGCTTTACAGACGAGCAGGTGTACACAACGCTGGAGCTGCGTATGAAGTGCGGAATAGGCAAATGCGGACGCTGCAATATCGGCTCAAAGTATGTCTGCAAGGACGGTCCGGTATTCCGGTTTGACCAGATAGACGAGCTGCCGGACGAGTATTAAGTAGGAGGAATCAACATGGAAAACATGGTTAACGTATATTTTTTCGGTAAGCGCTATAGTGTGCCGGACAGCCTGACAATTATGACTGCCATGGAGTATGCCGGATACACTCTAAAGCGCGGCTGCGGCTGCCGTCACGGCTTCTGCGGCGCGTGCGCTACCATATACAGAATAAAGGGACAGAATGAGCTTAAAACCTGTCTTGCGTGTCAGACACAGGTGCAGGAGGGAATGTATGTTGCAAGCATCCCGTTCTTCCCGACAGACAAGAGAACATATGACATAGAGGACTTAAAGCCAAATCAGCAGGTTATGATGGAGCTTTATCCCGAGATATACAGCTGTATAGGCTGCAACGCCTGTACAAAGGCTTGTACACAGGGACTGAGCGTTATGCAGTACATAGCGTACGCGCAGCGCGGCGACTTTGAGAAGTGCGCGGAGCTGTCGTTTGACTGCGTAGGCTGCGGCTGCTGCTCGGTGCGCTGCCCGGCGGGGATTTCACATCCGATGGTAGGACTTCTCGCAAGACGTCTTACAGGAAAGTACATAGCGCCGGAGTCAAAGCATCTTACAGAGCGTGTTGAGGAAATCAACCGCGGCGAGTATGACGGTCTTATAGAGCAGATCATGCAGAAACCGATTTCAGAAATGCAGGAACTCTATAACAATAGAGAAATAGAAAAGTAAGGGGGATGATATAAATGTTTACACCGGAAATGATGGAATCCATCAAAAAGGTCGAGGCTACGCGTGACGCGCGTATGGGCACAGAGCCGCGCAGAATGACCGCAGAGGAAAAGGACGAGCTTTTAAAGGCATATCATCCTGACTACAGAACAGAGGCTTTTGATGAAATAAAGATAGGTCCGAACAAGGGAGAGAAGGCTCCGCAGGAGCTTGCAAACCTTCTCCATTCAAACAGCCGTCTCTTGGGCGTTGATATTGATCTTGACAAGATAGATTATGACACGGACGTTCTCATAATCGGCGGCGGCGGCGCGGGTGCGTCTGCTGCGATCGAGGCAAACGAGGCGGGCGCGGATGTTATGATAGTAACAAAGCTTCGTATAGGCGACGCCAACACAATGATGGCAGAGGGCGGTATTCAGGCTGCGGATAAGCCTAACGATTCACCCGTGCAGCATTATCTTGACGCGTTCGGCGGCGGACACTTTGCCGCAAGACCTGAGCTTTTAAAGAGACTTGTAATGGAGGCGCCGGACGCTATAAAGTGGCTCAACGAGCTTGGCGTAATGTTCGATAAGAACGATGACGGCGATATGGTAACGACCCACGGCGGCGGAACCTCAAGAAAGAGAATGCACGCGTGCAAGGACTATTCGGGCGCGGAGATCATGAGAACGCTCCGTGACGAGGTAATAAACAGAAAGATACCGGTAGTTGAATTCACATCGGCGGTTGAGCTTATAAAGGACGAAAACGGCCGCGTTGCGGGCGCGGTTCTTCTGAACATGGAAACGGGAGATTACATGGTTGCGCGCGCAAAGACGGTAATAATCGCGACAGGCGGCGCGGGAAGAATGCACTATCAGAATTTCCCGACCTCAAACCACTACGGCGCAACGGCGGACGGACTGGTGCTCGGCTACAGAGCGGGCGCGCCGCTGCTTTATCAGGACACGATACAGTATCATCCGACAGGCGTTGCATATCCGTCGCAGATATTCGGCGCGCTTGTAACGGAGAAGGTACGCTCACTCGGCGCAATGCTGGTCAATGTTGACGGTGAAGCGTTCATGCACCCGCTTGAAACAAGAGATGTTTCAGCCGCGTCAATCATAAGAGAATGTACAGACCGCGGCAAGGGCGTTACAACTCCGCTCGGCTCGGGAGTATGGCTTGACACTCCGATGATTGAGAGAATCGGCGGCGAGGGAACAATAGAAAAGAGAATACCGGCAATGCTGAGAATGTATCTCAACTATGACATAGACATGAGAAAAGTGCCTATTCTCGTATATCCGACGCTTCACTATCAGAACGGCGGTCTTGAAATCGGCGGCGACGGCTTCACAAAGGCCATAGACAATCTTCTCGTAGCCGGCGAGGCGGTGGGCGGAATCCACGGACGCAACCGTCTTATGGGCAACTCCCTCCTTGACATTATCGTATTCGGACGCAACGCGGGCAAGGCTGCGGCTGCAAGGTCAAAGGAAGTAGAGCTTGGCGCGCTCACGCTAAAGCATATTGAGGATTATGCCGGAGAGCTTCAGGCTGCGGGCATAGATACAGGCGATGTATCACCGCTGCTGCTGCCTAAGTATGCAAGACACGAAAGATAAATATTAATGATTTTTTAAAAGGATACACTGCTTAAATGCGGTGTATCCTTTTTTTTGAAACATTTAGAAAAATTGTTGGATTTAATTTTCGCTATAAAAGCACGATAACCGTTCCCCAACTGCCAACGGAAAACGGTTATCAAAGTATAATCATTCGTGGCTGACCGTACTGTTATGTGAATGAGTACGCTCTGCCTTTCTTTGCTTTAATTATATCATTGGTATATCTGTTTGTCAAGTAAAAAATTTTTATCATTTCATAAAAAGATTCAGCCGAATTTTTAATTTCAGGTTTACAAATCATATAAAATGTGATAATATATAGGTGCGACAATTCTCATAATTTAATATGATAAATCATACAAATAGTATATAGGTTCGTTAAAAATACCTATATGCTTTGTTTGTCATTATACTATTTGTATGTGTTTAAATAATAGGATTATGAGAATGTGTCGCAGCATTAAATCAAGGCAGAAAAGGTGTTTTTATGCATCGCTGCTACGGTTTAGTGCGGCGATGCATTTTTTAATTTCTGACAAAACTATACCGGGAGGAATGACAATGAAGCTGCTGATAGCAGGCTCGCGGAGCATAAAGGAATTTGACCTGTCGCCGTATATCGCGCCGGAGGTTGATACGATCATCAGTGGAGCGGCAAACGGCATTGACACGATAGCGGAGCAGTATGCGGATAAGCACAAGCTGTCTAAAATAATATTAAGACCCGATTACCGCCGTTACAGGCGCGGCGCGCCGCTGAAAAGAAACAATACAATGGTTGAGCTTGCCGATATGGTTCTGGTGATATGGGACGGGGTGTCAAAAGGCTCAAAGCACACGATTGATTATGCAAAAAAGTTAAATAAAGAGGTTCGTGTCATAATACCGGAATAAAGTAAAAAGCTGCTCTCAGAACGAAAGCAGCTTTTATATACAAAATTATATCCGTGTTACAAAAGAACGATTATAAACTGTGACGCAAGCACTATGAACACCAGCGCGACCGGGTATGTCGCGGCGTATGCCGAGGCAACGTCGTCTGTTCCCGTTACGCTTATAAGCGTGCCGAGCGCCGGGGTACTGGTCATACCGCCGCATATTGAGCCGAGGTTGTTAAACAGGCTCAGCTTGAGCACATATCTTGCAAATACATAGCCTATCAGCATCGGGATAAGCGTCATAAGCGCGCCGTATACGAAAAGCATAACGCCTTGCTCCATAAGCACCGAAACAAAGGACTGACCGCCCTTTATGCCGGCCGCGATAAGGAACAGTACAAGACCGAATTCACGGATAGTTTTAAGGACCTCCGGCTTAACGGTTATATCAATTTTTCCGGCATGTCCGAAGTGACCGAAAATAAGTCCTGTGATAAGCGGACCGCCCGAGGTGCCCAGAGCGAAATGTGCACCGCCGGGAAGGGGTATCGTGACCTTTCCCAGAAGGACACCGAGCGTTATAGCCGCCGCGAGGGGCATAAGCCCCAGAACGTCAAACTTAAAAAGCTTGCCCGAATACTTCTTTTCCTTTACGGCGTTTGTAGCCTCGAAGCTTTTGCGCTCCGCGTCCATATCCACCTTAAGGATTTTAGGAATGAGCTGAACAAACAGCACAACGCCGATAACGCCGAACGGATAGGCAATGCCGTAGCCTGTTGCCGCCTGACTGCCGAGCTCGCCCGCAGCCTCTTTTGCGGCGGCAAGTCCGGGAGTGCTTGTGAGCGCGCCGGTGAGCAGTCCCGCCGCGAGGGGCGGAGATATTTTTCCGCCGGAGATAAACACAACAGCCACACATACCGCAGCGCCCGCGGCGATTATAAGCAATCCTAAAAGAACATAGGATTTTGCATTTTTCACAAAATTTCTGAAGAATTTAGGCCCGGCGATAAAACCGACCGAGGTTACAAAAAGCGCGATGCCGAGATCGTTTACAAAATTCGGCACCTCAAACTGAAAATGCCCGAAAACAAGCGCTACAAGCAGCACGCCAGCTGTACCTATTTCAATACCCTTAATTTTTATTCCTCCTATGAGATAGCCGATAACAGCTATAAGGAAAACGCATATAAGGGGAGTATTTATTATGTCAAATATTGTCTGCAAAATTATCCCTCCTAAAAAAATCAGGCGGCACAGCATAATAAAATGTATATTCAATACAGCCCTCTGTGCGCCTGTTATTAATCGACAAATATATAATATTGTCCTCAATATTCAACCTATATTATTATACTCCTATGTCAGAATGTTGTCAATCTTTTTTTGTGCTCAAATTTTGCCGGAAATCCCATAACAGATATACAAAATACACAAAAGCGGAGATGACTTTTGCGGGTGTAAAAGATTGACTTTGAACGGTACTTATGATAGTATAGTTATAATTAATGTAAGGAACGGAGGAGCGGCAATGATATACACTGTAACCTTTAATCCGGCGCTGGACTATGTAATGGATGTGGAAGGGCTCAGGACGGGAATGACTAACCGTTCTGTCTGTGAGCGGCTTTTGCCGGGCGGCAAGGGTCTTAATGTTTCAACGGTTCTCACAAATCTCGGAATAGAGAATACAGCCCTCGGCTTTATAGCCGGCTTTACCGGCGCCGAAATCAGGCGCGCTTTTGAAGCGCTTGGAGGAAAAAGCGATTTTATTGAGCTGCCAAAAGGAATTTCAAGAATAAACGTAAAGCTTAGGTCCAAAGAGGAAACGGAGATCAACGCTGCGGGTCCCGCAATAGACAGCGAATCCTTTTCTATGCTTATGACAAAGCTTGACGCTCTTAAAGCGGGAGATATACTTGTGCTTGCCGGGAGTATTCCCGATTCGCTGCCCTTCTCAATCTATAGCGATATAACGGCGCGCTTGCAGAACAGGGGAATAATGACGGTTGTGGACGCGGAAAAGGATTTGCTGACAAACGTTCTGCCGTACAGACCGTTCCTTATAAAGCCCAACCATCATGAGCTTGGTGAAATATTCGGCGTATCTGTCGAAACCCGTGAGGAAGCAGTTGTATATGCAGAGCGGCTGTGCAAAATGGGAACGGAAAATGTGCTTGTATCAATGGCGGGTGAGGGAGCTGTGCTGGTAACGGAGCAGGGAGATGTGCTGATGAGCAAAGCTCCGAAAGGAGAGGTAAAGAATTCGGTAGGCGCCGGAGATTCAATGGTAGCGGGCTTTTTAGCAGGCTGGTGTGAAAAGCGCAGCTATGCCCATGCGTTCAGGCTGGGTATTGCCGCAGGAAGCGCGAGCGCGTTCTCGGAGGGATTGGCGGAAAAGGATGAGATAGAGCGGGTTTATAATTCTTTTGAACCGTACTATATTTAAAATTAGAATAATAAATTATTGTTTGTAGGCTTAATCCTCGGTGCGCCCCCAAATACCTTGTCCC
>JBJEIW010000218.1:0-6655 GCA_051877435.1 Candidatus Ornithomonoglobus sp. | reverse complement strand
TTACCCTCGATTGCCGCTTTTATCTGCTGGTCCCTCGTGCGTTCCTTGGCAAGCGCAAGAGCACTGTCCGCGTTGTCACAAACAGACTGCATTATCTGTATTGCCAGACGCTGCTTTTCATCGGTTGAACGGTTTCTTCCGCGCGTGATCTGCTGAACGGTTTCATCAATATTGCGGGCAAGCTCATCATATGCTGACAGGGGATCATCCCATATTTCGTCACCGTCAATGATGCCGTCAAGGGTTTTCCTTACAATCTGTGATGAACGCTTAACCTCTCCTTCTGTTACATCGGACATTATATCTCTGAAAGATGCTTCAATATCACTGCCGTATTTTTCAGTGTCGTAATTTTTCTGTTCGACAGCAGTATTCTTTGCCGCGGGCTGTGCGTAGCGGTAATCAGTTATTACCTTGTCCTTGAAATTCTCTGCGCCGGCTATAATATCATTCAGCCCGTAACGAGGTTCGGATATCTTTTCCTCAATGCGGTTGTATGCGTCAAGAATATTCCGCGCCGGATCACCTCCGGCATCCGGGGGAAGAAATTCGGGGAACAGTGAGGACAACTCCTTGTACGCTTGGTCAGGCGCGGATCTGACAGTGCTGCGGCCGTTTTTGCTTCCGCCGGTAATCTGCCTCAATCTCTCGAGGTCACCGTCTGCAAGCTCACCGGTATCAGTGTACGATGACAGGTCCAGAGATGAATCACGCACCGCATCCATAAAGGCACGCTCATTTGGCAAAAGCTCCGCTCGCGCTCTGCTGTATATATCACGCGCCACAGCGTCAAGCGCGTTTCGCGCGCTTTCTTCGTCACCTGTTTTGAGATTCTCAAAAGCCTCTCTGACCGCTTTTTCCTCCGCTTCGTTAATCTGGTTGGGTTCAACGCCAATGCTCCTCATGACGTCTCTGACGTACTTATTTACGCCTATTCCGTAATTCTGACGGTCTGATGTATCCTGCGGTCTGGCTTCACGCATTATAAGATTTGTTTTGCCCTGCTGATAGTTTTTTTCAAATTCAGCTACGAAATTATTTATAATGTTCGTCCGTGAATTTACATCTATTATCTGGCCGCGCTTCAGCTTTATACTGTCGGCTATCATGGAGCCGGCATCACGCAGCTTTGCTTGCGCTTCGGTATTGTTGTTTTCATCGTACAGCCGATAAGCATCACGGATAAGCTCTTTTACATCGGTTTTGCCCGCGCGCTTCCATATCGTTTTATTCATGCCGAGACCCGAGGCAAATTCCGTTACATCACGATCGATATTCGTACCCCATTTGGAAGTATCGCTTATTTTCTTTGCAGAATAGCGTATATCCGGGTTACTGCTGTCAAATGTACCTATGTTGTCGGTGGCGGATTTGATTTGCTCGGGTTTAAACGCAATCCATACTCTATGTTTTTCGCTGTCAGAGTTTACACGCCCGCCTCCTATATGCGTGATACCATCATAGCCCATGGCTTCGAGTAAATATCTTACGAATTCCTCGCCTTCGTAAGTCGGGATATAGTTATCCGCAAGCTCCTCTTCAATTTTTCTGAATACCTGCTCGTTTGTATCCCCCGGTTCCGCTCTTTCAAAATAATCGGCATTCTCAAGAGCCTTATTCCATAAGCTTACATCAGCCGCTGCGTCCATATCAATCGGATTTTTTATATTAAGATACGCTTCATAAATCTGTGGATTTTCGCCTTTTCCTTTGTGTGTGTATGCATCTGCAATACTGTGACTTTCCGTAAAATATGCACCGTTGCCAAACAACCCATATTTACTTAGATAAAAGTATGTGTCAAATTCAGTAAAGCCGCCGCGTGATGTTCCGTGATACACAACCTTCGGTGTTCCGTCATCATTTACAACCTTGCTTGCAGTATTCGGCGACTTTTCCCAATCACCGAACCAACGCTTAAACTGCTGAGAGTATGTATTATTTTTTAATTTTGCATTGACTTTTAAACCGGTATATGCTATACTGTCAGTATAACCGTTGTTGAGAAACAGACCACCGGGCAATTGGAGCCCGGCCCTCTGGAGTAAGGCAGCGGCTTTTTTTGTGTTTATATAATACACGCCGGCGCCACTGTCGGAATACTCTTTTATTGCGTTACTTAATTGCTTTGTAATCGCATTGTCTTTTGCATAAATACTTTTTACCGCATTACTGTCTATTCTCAAATTGTTTTGTCTGCCGTATCCGTCAATTTCAACCGGAGCTACAACTGTTTTTCCGTTATGCTGAAAGTCCAGCAAAACAACAACGCTTGTGTCCGGATGCGTCTTTGATGATATAACAGCAATCGGATTTTTGATTTTATCCGGCAATTGCTTTAATACACTTTCGCCGAGTGAGTGGTCGGCATCTCTTGTATTATTTAAAGCGTAATCTATATGAGTTTGATTTATTGTGACAGGGAGCGCATTAAAGCCTATCTTTTTCAACACCTCCGGTGTTCCTCCTACAAGCAATGTGTCGTATTTCGGTATTTTTCCCTGTTTCCAATCATCTATCTGCTCCTCAAATGATTTTGTGTAATCATAAATATTGCTGTTTTTCTCATCTGCTCCCCCGGAGCGCTTTAGTGAAAACACAACATTATCGTTTGGCTTCATGCTTTCCGGAAAGCTTGTACGGCGATCCTCTGCAGTCATATCTATACGACTTGCAGCGTCCCGTGCCTCTATTTCTCCGGCAGTGTTGCGATATGCGTCCATACTTACTGCTGTGCTTGGGCTTGAACCTCCCGCAAATCCCTCATAATTCTGTATTGCGTGCTGAATTTCGTGTATAAGCGTTTGCTTATTCTGTGCTGCGCTATCAAAAGAATTAAGGGTTATTGAATTAGTGCCGGGGTTATAACTGCCGTGTGTGCCTTTTTCAAGCTTCTCGAACTTTACAGGGATGTCGCCAAGCTCCGGATATGCCTCAAACAACTCTTTGTTTTTGAAGTAGTCACTTAGTTTTGTCGGTTTTCTTACGCCGCTTGTTGCGCTGTTAAGCGATTGCAGTTCCTGCATTTCCTCATCGCTGATTGCGGCGTTAAGAAATTTATCGGTTAATTCACGCTTGCGGAGTATATCCGGATTTTCGGTAAATCCTTGTTTGTTGAACTCTGCGCCGCTGTTGCCAATCTCAAACCGCCACTTTCCGTCAAGACCTTTTCCCCAGCCTGTTTCGCGCCAGATTTCTTCGGGTGACGCGCCGTCACACTCCATTCGCTTAGCCTTTGTGAGAGCTTCAGAGTCTGCCGCTTTGGCTCTCTCTCCGGCAAATGAATAACGCAGCTCGCCTTCGACGTTATTATATCCGCGCTCGCGGACCGTAGTGATTGCATTCTCCCATAGTTTTTCAAGATTGCGGAGTTCATCATAGTCTATCTTTAAGCCTGTTTTTTCGTCATAGACAACTCTGCCGCCTTTTGCGTATACTCTTGCGCGGAGATCACGCAAGCCGTTATATATCTTATCCGCAACCTTCGGATTGCCTTCAGCATATCGTATAAGACGTTCTACGTCTTTAACGTTCTGCGTAAAATTCTGCGCGACCATAGATGCGACCTCGTCCTCGGCAACCTTGCGGGAAATTGTCATTCCTTGGTCTTTGTAATTATTTATTACTCTTTCAACGGCATTCTGAAAACCCTCAATGCTTTGTACCGCATCATGATATTCTTTTGTCCCTGCCGCGTGCTGCCCTTCGTGGGTGATTACCTCCTCGCGCGGAATTTGGGCTGTTGGGGAAACGGCCACAACACCATCCCGGTACGCTCCGTTTACGCGTTCATCAACCTGTCCCTCACCGATTTTCAGTCCTGTAAGCTCCTGCATACGCTGTCTGTAGGTGTCCTGACGCGCAATATCTATTTGGTTGAGAATGTCCTGCGCGCCCATTACCTCGCGGTACATATCGGGTGTTATGCTGCCGTTATCAAGACCCGCGCGGATTTTTGCCGCATTTTTTCTTGCAGCGCTGTTTGCACCGGTAGCGTTTGCATCGTTGAGAACATCATAAATCGTCTTGCCGGATTGTTCAAGCGCGGCGCCTCTCACATTGAAGCTGATACCTTCATTTGCAATATTTTTTATTCCGAATACGGTACCTATAAGACCGGCAGCGAGCGCCGCCTGCCCTATGCCTGACGCTATATCCTTTACTGCCTGTTCCCTTGCATCTGCTTCGGTTTTTCCTTCATCTCTATATTTTCTTATAAGCTGATTATATGTTGAATTGTCACCCATGAGGGCAGTATCGGCTATGGAGCTTAAAAAGCTCTGTGTTGCGCCGATGCCGAGGTTTGACAGTATGAGATTTGCGCTATTTACAATTGTGGATTTTACGGCTGTTTGCGGACCGATTTTTGCAAGCTGTGACAGCGGTGTTGAAAAAGCCTTACCTAACAGACCGTATTCAACCGCATTTATAACACCGTAGGTTATCATATTCGCAGTTGAGCCGCTCTTGTTAAACGTGCCGCTGCTAATCATTTCTCCGTACTTTTCACCGGCTGCAGCGGCAAAGTTGGCGGCTATCGCTGCGCCATGTCCGATACCGGGAATCAGTTCAAGAGGCGCGAAGCCTGCATTTTCAAGAGCGCCGTTTACCGCGCCGTTTATGAAACGATAGATAGCGCCGTGACCTTCATTTTCACCTGCTTCAAGAGCATTTAATGCGGTTGTGACATTGTAGTCGCTATGCTCCGGGGTTTGGTTTGTAAAGTCTTTGTATCCCGCCTGCACAAAATCTGCAATTTTTGCATAACCGCCTAATAATGATGTGATTCTTGCAACAATCGGATCATTTTTGCCTATATCGTAATAGCGCTCTGCGGTGTCAGCATCAAGAGCACGAGTTTCAAGGGCTTTTGACAACTGTTTAATATATTCGTCCGAACGGTCCTCTCCGTACCTTCCACGCAGATAATAATATGCGGACTGTTCGCTTTCAGTCATAAAGGACGACAGGAAACGGGTGTTGTATTCGTCCTCGTGCGCACTTCCACGTATGAGTTCGATTTTCTTTCCTTTTTCATCCGTGTAGATTACAGTGTCATACATTACTCCGCCATGTGCACTGCGTGAGTATTCACGCTTTACAATTCTTGGTTCATCACTGTTGAACAAACCCGGAACAATAAGACCTGCCGCAATGTACGGCTTGGCCTCCTCTTTGTATTCATTTGCCTCGTGTGTCTGAGGCTCATAGTTATAACCGTAAAAGTGCGGATTGTCTGGAACGTAACCTTCTTCAAACTGTGTACCTTTACCGAATATTCCCGGTGTAGTATGCTTCTGCGCGTCCATCTGTGCGCCGAAATAATTGAAGGTCTTGTTTTTTGCCTGATTATTCTTAAAATCGTTGTAGAAATCCCAGTTATCATTTTCATAGAGAATCTGAGGATCGCGTGCCACAGCATACGCGCTCAGCTCGGTGTTAAACGGGTCTTTGTCGGCTTTGGTTACAGCTTCGGATAATACACCCTTCCCGGAGTTTCTTACAGTGGTATTGCCCGGATAACGGTTTAAATCTGGAACCACAGGTGGTACTGAAGGCTCCGGTACCTGAGGCGCCGCTCCGGGCTGGGGTTGAGGATTTTTTTCTTCCTCGCGTTTTTTTACTTCGCCCAGAGTTGGGAAACGCTTGAAACTTTCAAACCTTGAACCGGGCTCTGTCGCGCCAAAGCTGCCGGGTGAGGACGAACGGAATCTCGCGGAACGCTCAGTCTTAGTCTCCTGATTTTGCTGCTTTGCCTCATACTGCGCGTGTTCCTGCTTGCTTACCGCTTTCTGCTCCTGCTGCTGGCTCTCGCTCATGCGCGACCATTTATCTGTATTTCCTGAGCCTACCGCATTGCCACTCTTTCTGCTGCCGCTTGTGCTTGTATTTTTTGGCAGTGTTACAGCCTGCTTTGCCACTTCGTTTATCGTATTTACCGGGCCATTGCCCTGCTTTAGTGTTGAACTATCCTGCTTTACCGGCGTGGACGGTTGGCTTTTCGGCGCATTCCACGGAGGTGTACTGTATTTTATTTCTGTGTGGGTTGTTGTGTTGCTGCTTCCACTCTTATTATTGTCTTGTCCGGTTATTTTTGATACGACCTTTTTTATGCTGCTTATAAGTCCCATATGCTTACTCCTCCGCTATCTGCGGCATAAGGATTACGCCGCCTTCGCTGTTGCCGCGCTCGTTATTCTTTATGTTTATAAGTATTTTGGCAAGCTCTGAAGCTGCCTTGTTGCTGTCGGCAATACTGCATTTCTTTTTTACCATCTGGACCTCTTCATGAAATTCTTTCGCCGTTCCGCTTTTAACCACAATCGGAATTTCGTCTTCTTCCCTGCGATAAAGGCGATTTGTGAATACTTTCATAATATCATTTATGTCCGCAATTTCCTTGCCAAGCTCTTCTTTATCCGGCGCCGCAAGCTTATCTATAGACAGCATTTCCTCAAGCTGCTTTATGATTTCCTGCACTTCCGGTTCTTTTTTCAGCTGATTTGCGCGCTGCCTCGAAACTCCGATTGCCCGCCCGGCTGCTGCTGCATTGCGGCCGCTTTTAAGGTATGTGGACGCAAATAACACAAGCCTTGTACTGTTAATATCCTCTTTTTTCATGCGTTCACCCCTTATCGAAAATCTCAAATCATAT
>JBJEIW010000217.1:0-29819 GCA_051877435.1 Candidatus Ornithomonoglobus sp. | reverse complement strand
TTGTTTACTGATGTTGGTTTTGGTTGGTGCTGAAAAAATGGGGAAACTCAAAAAAATTATACTCTTGACAGGAATGACAGTGCGGTATATAATATACATATAGAGAAAATAGGTTAGTTAGTATGCTTGGGATACTGTATGAAAGGATATTGATATAGAATGAAAAAAGAATTACCCGCTTGTCCTGTGGAAACAACGCTTATGATGATTTCTGACCGTTGGAAGGTTCTTATCCTCCGGGAATTGCTTGAGGGTACAAAGCGCTTTGGGGAATTAAAAAAATCGGTAGGCTCTATTTCACAAAAGGTGCTTACTTCAAATCTCCGCTCTATGGAGGAAAGCGGACTGCTTACAAGAAAGGTCTATGCCGAGGTTCCTCCGAGGGTTGAATATACATTAACCGAAACAGGCTGCAGCTTAAAGCCCGTGCTTGACTCTATGCGGGCATGGGGTGAGGAATATCAAAGAAAAACAGGATGCGCATTGCAGCTGTCTTAGCTTCAATGCGCACCCTGTTTACCATTTAATCATCAAATCCGTTCGGATGCTTTGACTGCCATCTCCAGGAGTCCTCACACATTTCGGCAATGCCGCGTGTCGCAACCCAGTCAAGCTCGTTCTTAGCCTTTGTCGCGTCAGCGTAGCATTCCGCAATATCGCCCGGTCTGCGCGGGTCGATCTGATACGGAAGCTCCTTGCCGCATGCCTTTGAGAACGCGTCTATAATCTGAAGAACACTGTAGCCGTTTCCGGTGCCGAGATTGTAGATATGTACGCCCTCCTTGCCTGAGCAGTGCTCAATAGCCTTGAGGTGACCGAGAGCGAGATCCACAACGTGGATGTAATCGCGTACACCTGTGCCGTCCGGTGTCGGGTAATCATTGCCGAATACATGAACCTTTTCAAGCTTACCAACCGCAACCTGAGCAACATACGGGAGCAGGTTGTTCGGAATACCCTTCGGGTCCTCGCCAAGCTCGCCGCTCTTGTGCGCGCCTATCGGATTGAAGTAACGGAGCAGAGTAACGGAAAGCTTCGGATTAGCCTTTGAAACATCTGTCATGATCTGTTCAATCATAAGCTTTGTTGAACCGTATGGGTTTGTTGTCGAAAGCGGGAAGTCCTCTGTGATAGGAACAGTTTTGGGCATACCGTAAACCGTAGCTGATGAGGAGAATACGATGTTATTTACATCATACTTTTCCATAAGCTCCATAAGTATTAAAGTGCCTGTGATATTGTTATGATAGTAGCGAAGCGGAATCCGGGTTGATTCGCCTACTGCTTTAAGTCCTGCGAAATGGATAACCGCGTCAATTTTGTTGTTTGCAAATACCTCCTCCAGCTTATCGCGATCAAGAAGATCGTACGGATAGAACGGGAAGTCCTTGCCAGTAAGCCTCTTGACAGCCTCGACCGCTTTAATGTTTGAGTTGTCAAGGTTGTCTACAACAACGATATCATAGCCTGCGTTGAGAAGCTCAACACAGGTGTGGCTGCCTATGTATCCGGCGCCGCCTGTAACGAGAATATTCATTGATATTGCCCTCCTAAATTAAAATATTTATATTTATATTATATATCAATAAAGCGGAAATTGCAAGAGTGAGTTAAGAGAATTTTGCTATATAGTATAAAACGGACTGGCAATTCTATTACCCATATGAACGGAATAGCAGCTTGACTGCGTTTAGTGAATATGGGTAATAGAACTGCCTCATCACTATATAGCTGAATAGTAACAATGAAAATTGTGCAGATTAACCAAAAAATGCTTTGAGTATTGACAAAAACCACCTGGTATGATATTATACAAAATTGTAGACAGAACCTACAGTTTAATTTGGCAAATCCGTTGAAAAGCGGAGACGCAAAGCAAGATGGCTAAGTGATTTTTCATATGCTCGATCGGCTGCATCCCTTTATTGGGCTGTGGCTTTTTTGTATTATGATAAATCATTTATCAAATAAAATTAATATTTCAGCCGTGATGACTGTATATACGAATAAAGGAGTGACCTAAAAATGAAAAAAGGAGCTTTTGCCAGAAGTCTGACGGCACTGATACTTGTGCCGGCTGTGATGAATGCGGAATATGCCGCCTTTGCGGAAAATGTTTCTGCCGGCGCTGAGGTTAAGATTGTAAGCTTTCTGCGGGGCGATACAGATGATCTCAGGGCGAGTGAGCTTCTTGAGGCGAGAGTGGAAGGCTATGACGGCAATCCGAGAGAGCTGACCTATACATGGACGGATAACCTCGGCACATTTTTGTATGTGTATAACTCACATAATATGTACGGCATAGGAGAAACGGACAGCGAGATAAGACTTGGCACAAATTCATCCTATCCTGCTGAGGTATATGATATAACAGGCGGAGGAAAGGGCTTTGCATGGGCTGCGGTAAGCGGAGCAAACGTAAGCTCTGCAAAGCTTGGCAGTAAGCTGGAGGGCGCACGCATTTCAGTTACGGTTACTGATGATGACGGAAATGTGATCGGTACCTCCTTCTATGATGATGCATTTGGCGGAAACAGACTATCCTCAGATCTCGGCGCGGGTGTATACGGAATTTTTGAAGGAGACACTATCAATCTGAAATATCTGCTCGGTAAGGGAGGTATTGTCCATGCTGACTGTGAGGAAACAACTGTGAAAAGCGCGGAGGTTACAGAAGGCGGGGACTGTTTGAGTATAGACACAGCTTCCTTTGATGTAACAGGTGTGACAACCGGTGTTGCTCAGGTATCCTTCGGTATTGAGAAAGCAAATTGTCAGTTCCACCGTTATGGGACCACCTACGGGACAGGCGGAATAGGCTCCGGTTCGATAGGCGGCAGCGGAAATGTTATAATTCCGACAGCAAAAGCCGTTGTTCCGGTATGTGTTTTTAAAAGACCCGAGATAAGCACAACCGCGACAACACTTACAATAAGCAGTGCCAGCGTTGATAATGACTGTGAGTATCTCATAAACGGAATAAAGGGTGAAACAGCCGATGACGGAAGCGTTGTATTTACCGGACTTACACGCAACACGCGTTATGAGATAGAGGTAAGGAGAGCATATATTGCAGACGGAATAACAAAATATGCATACGCTTATGTATATGATGATACAAAACCGCTTTACCGCGGAACCATTCAAACACACCTTAACGGCATTGATATCGACATTGGGAATATTCCCGGATTGGGCACGGAGCTGTATCTCAAAAGCGATACGTCAGATTATATAAGGTGTGTAAAGGGAACGCCCGCAGAAACGGGAGTATATCATGCCGCGCTTGAGGACGGCACATATTATATCTTTGTAAAAAGCGGCGATGAATATATAAAGACGAGCGAGCAGCAGTTCATTATAAACGGTGAGAACCGTATAAGGGAGCTGCACTATTTCAGTGTGTCCTATGATACGGACGGAGGAACAGTCGGAGGCGGTACAGAAATTTATTTCGACGGTCAGGCGGTAACCGTTCCCCAGGAGACTCCCGAAAAAGAGGGTTATATCTTTAAAGGCTGGAAGGAGGCGGACAGAGATACGCTTTATCAGCCGGGAGAGCTGCTCACAGGCGACATAGGCGAAGAACACGCGCTTACCGCGCAGTGGGTGAAAAGCAAGGATATAAAGGTTAATGTTGAAATTCAGCACTACACTGATAAGAATGAGACAATACGATATGACGAACAGGCAAATAATGATGCGACTGTGGATTTATGGCTTGAGGTCGAAGAAGGTACAAATATCTACGAGCAGATAGGCAAGCCGGTAAGATATACAGAGGACGGCGCAGGTGAGGATTATACCGTTGAAACGACTGAGGACGGCGGAAATAAGCTGAAAACCGTATACACGGCAGTCAATCCGATATTTACAAATCTGAGCAGTGAAAATAATTATACCGTTTCGGCGATTGTTGACGGTACATATAATTATGATGTCGCCTCTGTGGAAAAGGATGAGGCCGCATCTGATGAGGATACGGATGTGTACAATATAAGGCTGATATATGACCCCGATAATTTTAATCTGAAATTCAATGTAAAAATGGAGGATGAAATGCCGGAGACCGCATATCCTGCCTCGGTAACGGCAAAGGTTACAGCATACACATCGGACGGATGGAGGGTTATTGAGAAGCACAGCAGAACAGGTATAAAGGTTGACGTCGATCCCGAAAGCGGAATCGGAACAGGGAGCTGTCCGGTACCGATAAGCAGTGACGTTGAGCTGATATATTACAGAATTGAAATTGAAGGCGCAGTTCTGCATGACGGAAAAACATGGGTAACGGCATCGGATGTTGATAACGGGCGCACTGAATATCATTTCGGGCGTTATATAGGCACTGTATCGGTACAGGGTGGTCTGAGCGCAGGAGGGCTTGATGCCGTGTACTGCGATACGGAAAATCATTTACAGCAGGGTGCGCTTACTGCTGAGATCTCGGCGAAAGCGTATACAGTTAAATATAATTCAAACGGCGGTTCGGAAATCGCAGATGAAACGAAGTACCGGATACCTGATCTGACTGACAGCAAATATATTCCCGAACGTGAGGAATACACGTTTATGGGCTGGTATGCGGACGAGGCTCTGACAATACCGGCTGTGACGGATACTCCGCTTGAAAATGACGTGACGCTTTATGCAAAATGGAAGCGTACAAATCTTAATATATCGGGTACCGTAACCATTGACGGCGTATATACATACAACGGAAAAACAATTGAAATTAATGAAGCGGATCATCCGGGCAGCGCGCTTGTTCTTCTGCAGGAGATAGAGGGTGACGGCTATGCCGCAACTATCGATCAGGTATCGGTAATTTTCGGAGAATATCAGAATAATGAAGCTAAAGCAAGTTATTCGTTTACCGCCGTAAACAATGAAAAGGATTATAGAATCGCGGTTCTTATACCTAATTATAATGAGACCTATCAGAATGCCGATACGGCAGAGGGCTATAATGATACCGATTATACGGCAATATTCGATAACGGCAGCGCTGAGGTAAATGTATATCTTGATTTTGTTCCGCTGTCATACAATCAGCCATATGAGATAGACACGGCAACACTCGGTTCGGATTATCAGCCTGAAAACGCGGAAATAAAGATTTTGTATGATGATAAGGAGAGTGGCACAAATCCTCAGAAATGGCCCGTAATAAGCCAGCTTGAGGAAACAAATGTTCCTGTTGAGATCAAAAACGGCAGGGGCAGCGGTGAATATCCGGTATGGATACGTCACAGCAAGATAGAAGCAGAATACGATTATGCGATAAATATTTTGTCATTTGACGGTGTGCCGTATAACGAGGTGAATATGCCGTTCAGAATTGAGTACAGCGGAACTGCTCACTACAGTCCGCTTTACGGACAGCCGACGGCAGCGCTCACAGCGGTTCTCAGACCTAAGGTATACAATATAACACTTGATCCGAACGCAGACGGAGATGTAATAACCGGTATGGACGAATATTACTTTGAGGATTCAGAGTATGACGAAAACGGAAATGAAATCGATATTGCAGGCTACTATATGAACCATACATGGAGCTTCAAAACGCCGATAGACGCCAAACCGCAGCGTGACGGATATGTGTTTAAGGGCTGGCAGTATAAGGATGAAATAATAACTGAGATACCGGCGGATATATGTGAGAATATTGTTCTCACAGCGGTATGGGAGCAAGCCGGAATGACAGCCGTACGCGGCGCGACTGATATCAGTGTAATTCTGAAGGAGGCGCGGCAGGGAGTAATAGCCGCGGCTCAGTATGATGCGTACGGTGTTCTGCTTGCGGTGAATACCACTGATACGGATACGGAGAACACAGTGTACAATATAGAGCTTTCAGCTGCTGACTGCGCATATATAAAGGTAATGCTCTGGGACAGTCTTGAAGCGATGACACCGCTTTATAATGCGGTGATAGAATAATGTCAGAGGGCTGACACACGGAGACGGTTCTATTGAGTTAATTCAAAGAAGTGTATGTCAAAAACTATGTTAATTTTTTATTGACATATATCATATAATATGATATAATCAAAGTACAGAAAATTGTACTTTAGGGAGGTGACATATATGTTAGCAATAAATTATACCAACTTGCGTGATAATATGAAAAAACATTTTGATAAAATAACTGATGACTATGAAACAATGATTGTTACGCGGAAAAATAATAAAAATATTGTAATGATGTCAGAGGAATCCTACAATACACTTATGGAAAACATTTATATAGTGAGTGACAAAGCTAACTATAATTGGCTTATGGAGTCTAAGCGACAGCTTGAAAACGGCAATTTTTGCACAAAAGAATTGATTGAGGTACCGGAAAATGAATAAAGTTTTTACTGCAAATGGTTGGAAAGACTATGTTTATTGGCAAACCGAAGACAAAAAGATGTTGAGAAAAATTAATTCTTTATTAAATGATATATCACGCAACGGTAATGAAGGTATAGGAAAACCGGAACCTTTAAGCGGCGAATTGTCAGGCTTATGGAGCAGGCGCATAAACGACAAAGATAGGCTGATTTATAAAATTGACGAAAATAATATCTATATATTATCCTGTAGGTATCATTACAGTGATCATTAAAAACAGTGAAATAGGGATGGGTCTGGGGTCTCGTAAATCTGACGACCCCAAAACGGGCAAAAGAGCTCCCCGTATCTAAAAGGGCTGCGGCAAGCCGATTGAGCTTTGCCGCAGCCCTTTATTGAGGTTAAAAAATATCTCTTTTTGCCTTGATATGTCTTCTTATTACCGTGATAATCGAGAGTAGTATACACAGGAACATGAATACCGGAACTATAACCCTGTTAGGCGTCTGTTCCTCGGCTGACTTCATTTCAGTCCAGAGGTCCTGCATTTTCTGATTGGCTTCGTTTGAGAGGTTTTTAAAGGTCTCGGTGTGTGAATCGAGAAATTCATCATCGGGATAGGTGACCTCGTCATTCTGCTCGTCCTCGTCAAGCATATCAAACGCGGCGCTGTTCGGTGTTGAATAGCCTATATATTCCGTTGTGGAGTATGCCACATCAGGCTCGCACATGAAATTGATATACATTTCGGCGGCAAGCTTGTTTTTCGCCCCCTTGGGAATACATATAGCGTCAACAAAAAGATTTGTTCCGCTTTCGGGGATAACGAAGGATAACTCTTCGTATTCGTCCATGAGCATTTTAGCGTCGCCCGCGTAATACGGCGCAATAATCGCCTCGCCCGCACCCATTTTATCGAAGATTTCGTCCATAACGTATGCCTGAACGACCTTCTTCTGCTCAGTGAGCTTATCGGCTGCCTTTTGCAGCTCGTCGGGGTCCTCGGTGTTAAGGCTGTAGCCGAGAAGAATTTCGGCTATCGCAAAGGCGTCGCGGGGGTTGTCGAACATCAGTATTCTGGCCGCGTAATCCTCATCCCAGAGAATATCCCAGTCTATGTTTTCCTCTTCAACGACTGTGTTGTCATAGATAATTCCGACGGTTCCCCAGGTGTACGGCACGGAATATTTCTGCTCCGGGTCATATTCGGGATTTACGAACTTATCCATAATGTACTTCATGTTCGGGACATTGGAAAAATCTATTTCCTCAAGCATGTCCTCCTTCATCATTCTTGAGATCATGTAATCCGACGGAATGATTACGTCATAGCTTGAGCCGCCGCCCTTGAGCTTCGCGTAAAGTTCCTCGTTTGTGGCATAGGTAGTGTAGTTGACCTTTATGCCGGTGAGCTTTGTGAACTCGCTGTTTATATCCAGCAGCCCATCGGTGCCGTCTGAGATATATTCGCCCCAGTTATAGACATTGAGGGTGACATTCTGCCCCTTTAATGCAGAATAATAATCGGGGTCCTCAACGCTGAGTGTCATTATCTCCTCTTCCTCGGTAACATCTTCCTCCTCCGTATCCTCGGCTATGTGAGAGCAGCCGCACACAAGTACGGAGCCGAGCAGAAGGGCAAGTATAAGTGATAAATACTTTTTCATTGCAGCTTACCCCCTTTTTTCGCCGCGCTTCTGCGCTCATATATGTTCTTTGATACGAGAATTGCTATTACCACAAGGAATATAATAGTTGAAAGCGCATTGATCTCGGGACTGATCTTTCGTCTTGTCATGGAGTAAATCGTAATCGGGAGCGTCTGCGCCCTTGAGCCGTTCGTGAAGTAGCTGATAACGAAGTCATCAAGCGAGAACGTTAAGGACATCATAAGACCCGAAAGTATTCCCGGCATGATTTCCGGCAGCACGACCTTGAAAAATGCCTGAACCGGCGAGCAGCCGAGGTCCTGCGCCGCCTCATAGATATTCGGATTCATTTGTCTGAATTTCGGCATGATGTTCAGAATTACATACGGCACATTAAAGGTGATGTGCGCTATAATGAGAGTTCCGAAGCCGAATTCAAAGTTCATTCTTGCCGCGAAGAACACAAACAGCAGCATCATTGACACACCTGTTACAATCTCAGGATTTACGATCGGTATATTGTTTACGTTCAGCGTGATTGCCTTTGGTACCTTCTTCATTGAGTTAATTCCCACGGCTGCCGCTGTTCCCAGAATTGTCGCGCCTACCGCGGAGATAACCGCAACTATAATGGTATTAAGCAGTGAGCGGAGAATAAGCTCGTTATGAACCAGCTTTACATACCAGTCAAAGGTAAAGCCTGTCATCTGGCTGTGGCTCTTTGTGGTGTTGAACGAAAACACGATCAGAACAAATATAGGCACATAGAGAAACAGCATTACAAGCAGGAGGTACAGCTTTGAAATAATTGAAGTTTTTTTCATTTTAATACCTCCTTATATAAGCGGCTTGTCATCGTCAACATCGAACTGGTTCATCAGCGTCATAATCAGAAGAACAATGACCATGAGAACAAGCGATATTGCCGCGCCGAGATTCGGGTTGTAGGAGTTTCCTAAGAACTGCATTTCGATAAGGTCGCCGATAAGCAGATTTCCGCCGCCGCCGAGCATTCTTGAAATAATGAAGGTACTTATCGCCGGAACGAATACCATTGTTATTCCTGACATGACGCCGGGCATTGAGAGCGGAAGGATAACCTTTGAAATAACCTTCGTTCGGTTGCAGCCGAGGTCCTGCGCCGCTTCAAGCACGCTCTTATCAATCTTTACCATTACGTTGTAAACCGGCAGCAGCATAAACGGAAGATAGTTATAAACCATTCCGAGAACAACCGCGCCCTGAGTGTTGAGCATTTTGAACGGTCCCAGTCCGAACAGCCCGAAAAGCTGATTGAGAACGCCGTTATTGCCCAGAATTGTCATCCATGCGTAGGTTCTGAGCAGAAAGTTCATCCACATCGGAAGCATTACTATCATAAGAAGCGTTCCCTGATAGCTTGTATCCATTTCAGAAAGTATCATCGCCGTGGGATAGGCGATAATAAGACATATTGCCGTAGCTATCGCCGCAAGCCATATTGAACGGATAAAGATATTTGTATACTGCGATACGTTCGCGACATAGTCAAGCGTGAAGTGACCGTTTTCAAAGAATGCAAAGTACGCGACCATCAGCAGCGGAACGACAACGAAGATTGCCATCCATGCCAGATAAGGAGCAGAAACTATTTTTTTCATTTTCCCTCCTCCATCTTATTCATTATATGTATATCGTCGGGACCGAAGCTGAGACCTACGGTGTCGTTGATAGTCGCTGCCTTTGTCGAGTGAACGAGCCAGTCGTGGTCGTACGCCTCAATGAGCATTTCATAGTGCACGCCCTTAAACGTAACGGATTTTACAACACCGGAAATATGCTCGTCGTCCTGCGGGATAATAGTTATATCCTCGGGGCGGATAACAACGTCAACGGGCTTGTTCTCGCCGAAGCCGCTGTCAACACATTCAAAGTTCTTGCCGCTTATAGTGACAAGTCTGTCGCGGACCATAAGTCCGTCAAGAATATTGCTTTCGCCGATAAAGTCCGCGACAAACGCGTTTTTCGGCTCGTTATATATATCGACAGGGGAGCCTATCTGCTGAATGCTGCCGCCGTTCATTACAACAACGGTATCGCTCATGGTAAGAGCCTCCTCCTGATCGTGGGTTACATAGATAAAAGTGATTTCAAGACGCTGCTGCATACGCTTCAGCTCGATCTGCATTTCCTTTCGGAGCTTTAAGTCGAGAGCGCCCAACGGCTCGTCCAGCAGCAGTATTTTTGGTTCGTTGACAAGCGCTCTGGCGATGGCGACTCGCTGCTGCTGACCGCCGGAAAGACGGTTAACGGAGCGTTTTTCAAAGCCGGTAAGGTTTACAAGCTCCAGCATTTCCTTAACCTTGCGGTTGATTTCGCTTTCGGGCAGCTTCTTTACCTTAAGACCGAACGCAATGTTGTCATAAACGTTTAGATGCGGAAACAGCGCGTAGCGCTGGAACACTGTGTTCACGTTGCGTTTATGGGGAGGAACCGCCTTAATATCCTTGCCCTCAAATTCGACAATGCCGGAATCCGGGGTCAGAAAGCCTCCGATAATACGGAGCGTCGTGGTTTTTCCGCAGCCTGAGGGACCAAGGAAGGTTACAAATTCCTTGTCGCGTATATCCAGATTGATATTGTCCAGAACACGCTCCCCGTCAAAGGAAACACAGATGTTTTTTAGACTGATAATGTTTTTCTTCAATTTTCTACCTCCAATCGGTTTTTTTAAATATTTTCAATACTGAGATATATTATCTCAATCAACATTATAGCAAATAATGACGGAAAACACAATATTAATTATGAAAAATATATTAAATTTTTATATAGAATTAAATTCCCTATGACGTTGCTATTCAGCTATTATACAGGTATCGGTCATTATCTCCGGCGCTCCGCGCCATTCTCACCGCCATGCGCCTCAGATAACAACCGATACCTATATAGCATCAAGCGGATGGGTAATAGAACTGCCACATCACTATATAGCTGAATAGTAACAGATTTGACACAAAATTATGAAGTAAGTACAGTAAGTAATTGACTTTCAGCCGTTAATATGATATAATTCATATTGTGTTGAGCTCTTTTCGGAAGAAAGGAGATGATATACACTGCGAAAAGCCCGTAAATGCGATAAAATCAAGGAGATGTTGAAATAAATGAAATTAGGAATAGTAGGTTTGCCGAATGTCGGCAAGTCCACCTTGTTTAACGCGATAACGCAGGCAGGGGCGGAGAGCGCAAACTATCCGTTCTGTACAATTGAGCCGAATGTCGGCATTGTAGATGTGCCTGATGAAAGAATAGATAAACTCGCCGAGATGTATCACCCGAAAAAGGTGACGAGAGCATACATTGAATTTGTTGATATTGCCGGCCTTGTTAAGGGTGCGTCAAAGGGAGAGGGTCTCGGAAACCAATTCCTTGCCTCAATCCGGGAGTGTGACGCTATTGTTCACGTTGTACGCTGCTTTGAAGATACAAACATAACTCATGTTGACGGTTCAATAGATCCGGTGCGTGATATTGAAACAATCAATCTGGAGCTTATTCTTTCAGATCTTGAAATGCTTGAAAGAAAAATAGACAGAACAAAGAAGCAGATGAAGGGCGACAAGTCGCTTGCCTCAGAGGTTGCGCTTTATGAGAGAGTTAAGGCGGCAATGGAGGAGGGTAAGCTTGCAAAATCGCTCGAATATGACGATGATGAGCTTGCTCTTATGAAGGATCTGTTCCTCATAACCATGAAGCCGGTTATCTATGCCGCAAACGTTGCGGAGGACGACTTCTCAAAGGGTATTGAGAACAACAAGTTTGTAAACATGGTTAAGGAATATGCGGCGGGCGAAGGCTCGGAGGTAATGCCTGTTTCGGCGAAGATTGAGGATGAGATCGCCCAGCTTGAGGCGGATGAAAGGGAAATGTTCCTTGAAGATCTGGGAATGAGCGAATCAGGTCTTGACAGACTTATAAAGGCAAGCTATTCACTCCTCGGACTTATAAGCTACCTTACAGCGGGCGAGCCGGAGGTGCGCGCGTGGACAATAAAGAAGGGAACAAAGGCGCCGCAGGCTGCAGGAAAGATACACTCCGACTTTGAGCGCGGATTTATACGCGCGGAGGTTGTTCATTACGATGACCTTATGGCATGCGGCACAATGGCGGCGGCAAAGGAAAAGGGTCTTGTAAGAAGCGAAGGCAAAGAATATGTTATGAAGGACGGAGATATAGTTCTGTTCAGATTTAATGTATAATGGCAGGTAAGAAATCCAACAAGTTAAAGGAAAGCGCAGCGGAAACCCTTAAGGAAATGGATCCGTCAAAGATCCATGCGGGACATCGTGAGCGGATGCGGAAAAGGTTCGATGAGTCAGGGTTTGACGGCTGGTCAGAGCATGAGGTTCTGGAATTTATGCTGTTTCATGCACGTCCGCGTGTAAATATGAACCATATTGCACACACAATTATGTTCAACAGCGCCAAAAGCATGTCGAGAATGTTTGAGCTTGCGGAATCCGGCGCGCTTGGAAAGCTGAACAATATAGGATCCGGAACTGTGGATTTCCTGAGACATCTCAAAGCGTTTATCGATTATTACCATAGCAATGTGTTAAAGGGAAAGTCAGTACAGATGACGAGGAATAACTTTAAGGAAGTGCTTGAATATATAGACTTTCCTATAGACAGCGAGGATTTGTTCGCTATATGTCTTAACAGGAGAATGGTAATAAAATATGTGGCAAGTGTTGCTGAAACGGCTGGAGAAACTCATGCTGCAACGCGTCCTGACAGGATAATGAAGCTTGCAACGGCGGTAGGCGCAGATTTTGTAGTGCTGGTACATAATCATCCGAGCGGCAATACTGAACCGTCATATGATGATATATATATGACTGAGCAGATAGATAAGCTGCTGTCCGCGGTCGGGATATTTCTTGTAGATCATTTCATTGTCTGCGGTGACGAGATAGTCAGTATAAAGATGACTTTACAGGGAGAGACAAATGGAGAATGAGATAGTAAATGAAATAGGCGATGAGCTTGGAGTTACAGCAGAAACTATAAGTGATACTGTTGCGGAAAGCGGTCATAACGTATTTCAAAGCATAGCCGACGCGATTGGCTTTGATCTGACCTCGCTGTCGCTGATGAATATAGTAGTTTCGATTGTGCTGCTTATGATTTTACTGGTCATAAGCAAAATCATAGGACGTATTGTATACCATGCAATCAAGAAAACGCGTATAACAGAGGGGCTTAAGAAGTTTGTTGCAAGAGCGGTAAGATTTATATGCTACTTTATATCAATAATGATTTTTGCGGATTCTATTGGTATACCGGTAACCTCGCTGGTTGCGCTGTTCAGCCTGTTCGGTCTTGCAATTTCTCTTTCAATACAGAATCTTCTGGGAAATATCATGAGCGGTATATCGCTTCTTATGCTGAAGCCGTTTGATATAGGTGATTATATAGAAACGGATGTTGCCGGAACAGTTAAAAATATCGGGTTGTTTTATACCGAGATTACCACAGTGGATAATAAGCGGATATATATTCCAAATGAGAAGCTGATAGGAGAGAAGCTCACAAATTATCATGCGGAGGGTATGCGCCGGATAGATGTAACCTTTAACGCGGGCTATGAATATGACACGGATACTGTAAAAGCGGCTCTCAAAGACGCGGTTGAAAGTGTGGATATGCTGCTCAAGGAGCCTGAGCCTGTAATCGGAATTGCTGACTTCGGTGAAAGTGCAATCCTGTATGATGTAAGAGCATGGACAAATACCGCAAATTATATTCCGGCGCGTTATGCGCTCATGGATGCGGTTGGCGTAAGCTATAAAAAATTCGGAGTTAAGATGGCATATAACAGACTTGAGGTAGAAATACTTGATAAATAAAGTGTAGAATTTTGCAGGCGGATTTCCCGCCTGTTATTTTTTTGCACGCATATATTTTTAATATAATGATATGAAAGGGGATGGGGAAAATAAAGAAAATATTGCTTTCGATGCTTGCGGCGGGCTTTATAACGGTAATTATACCATTGGCGATAGTAGAGCTTGCTCAGCCGGAAAATAACGCGGATTCGACTGCGCCGCAGCCGCCGGAAACGGTCGAGGTGACACCCGCACCAATTTAAGCGTGAAAAAACAGGGCCTTTTAAGACCCTGTTTAATGCTTTATGAGCTTTATTCTGTTATTGTAACAGTTTCCTCAATGTCGGCTTCAATCACCTGCAGCTCGTTCTCCGGCTCAGCTGCCTCATCATCCTCCGTTACTTCCGGAGCTGTGGGAGCTTCTTCTGATATTGCTATAGAATCAGTCAGGCTGGCAATATTCATAAGTGAATTCATAGCGCCTGTTGTATCCCACAGCATTATCTTATAGCTTGCCGCATCGGCATTCGGCGTATCTGCCGTAACAGTTACGCTGTCATTAGCCGCAGCCTGCGCATCATCTGAAAGGCTTACGCTTACGAGTCTGCCTTCCGCGTCATAGCTTGCCACGATAAGCTTAACCGGCTGGTCATTGTCACCGTTATTTGTAACCGTGATTTCAACCTTTCCTTCCTCGTTAAGCACCGGTGCGCTTACTGTAATAGTATCAACATCCGGTGTCGGAGCTGTGGTTTCCTCCGGCGGAACGGTTTCAGTCGGGGCTGTGGTTTCCTGAGGTGGAGCGGTTTCAGTCGGGACTGTGGTTTCCTGTGGCGGAGCTGTTTCAGTCGGTTCTTCTATCGGAGCGGAGGTGTCAACAGTTATATCAAGCCTATTCGGGAAAGCAGTGTTATTTTTGCTTGAAACATAACCGAAATAGCTGCTGTCCTCGGTAAAGAGCGCAAGGTTAATCTGCGTCTGCCCTGCGGAGTATGCGGTCTGTACCTCGTTTGTCAGATCAATAGTCCATGCCTGAAAATCAAGAGATGCTCCTTTTTCAAGCGATAGTGTGTCAATCGCATCGCTGAGTGTGATATTCTTGTTGTTTGCCGTTGCGCTGTCCCAGTGGAAGGTTGTTTCCAGATCCGATTCGGACTGCGGGTTAAAATCTGTGTTTGTTACTTGGAAAACATTAAAGGTTCTGCCGCCGCCGTTTGATTCAGGTTTTACATACAATGTCAGCTGTGCTTTTTCTATATCAGTCGCAAGCTCCGGCAGTTCAAAGCTTACATATGCCGGACCGGATTTAGCCTGCCCCGCATCCTGACGGTTAAACGGCTCAGAATCCTCGGAATTATATGTGTACTCCCATGCTCTTTTAGTCTGACAAGTCTGTGATGCGGTAAAGCTTATTGTGCCGCTTATCGGTTTTGCTGTGGGAGCCGGAGAAGGACTTGGAGTCGGCTTCTGCGTAGGAGTAGGTGAGGGTGAAGGAGTAGGCGCCGCTGTCGGAACCTCCGGCTCTGCGCCCTCAACAAACTGTGATACGAGTATACTGTCAATACCGCATGGATATTCCCATTCGTCTGTGCCGCCGGCGCGCTGGAAGCCGAAGCTTACGCTGTTTACCAATGCATCGTCACCGAGAGCAATATCCTTTGCCACTGTCGTGCCGTCAAAGGTCAATGATTTAAGCGTCTTTGTGCTTACATCGAATACTGCCTGAACATGTTTTGTATAGCTTGCGTTTGCGCCGTTAAAGATGCTTGCCGAACCGTCAGCGATGGTCTTTCCGTCCTCAGCGGTTGTGTACGGATAGGTTGTGCCGCCGTCCGTGCTTATAAAGGTCATATAGCCGTATGTCCATCCGATTCGGAGCTTGTTTCCGAGCTGGAGATATTCAAGGTTCTGCGCGCGGCTTGTTGAACCACCGAAGTACCAGTCAATATCATATGTAATGAGTGCATCCACGTTTACATCAAATGTTTTTGACGCGCTGTATGCCGCGGTGGGCTTTGTCGGATGATACCAGATTCGTCCGTTTTCGCTGTCATATTCAAGCGTGCTTCCGCCGGTCTGCGTCCAGTCGTTTATGTCATTTGCCGCCCACGGGGTCATCCATGAGGTGTTCTTTTCATACAGTGTTGTTGTTGCGCCGTATGCCGGGATTTCCTCAAAGTAGGAGAGGTTTTCGATTTTGGGCGCATTCGTGATTGTGCCGCTGCCGTCCACAGTTGTATATACCTTAATCTGTTCTAAACTCAGACCGCTCAGATCAAAGGTCTTTGTGTACTGCGCGTTAACAGCTTCCCAGCTTGAGTCCGTGCCTGTAACGGTTGCTGTGGCGCTGTCGTTATCATAGTCAAATTCTATGTCAACTATCCAGCGTTTTGCGCTGCCTTGAATATTGCCCAGACCGTCAACTATCGTTGACCATTCCGTCTGGAATGAGGCTGCCACATTGTTGCCGACCTTGCTCATAAGAGTGCCTGCCGAGGTTTTATAATCCTGCGAGAGTGTAAGGATGTTTCTGTCATCCTCACCCAAGAGCTGAACATAGAAGCTGTATTCATGTCCGTCCCAGTTCCAGTTTGCGCCGTCAAGCTTCTGACCGCCTGTTGTATAGCGGAAGCTGAGTACCGCTTTGTTCTCTGTAAGCTTTGTAAAGCTCTTGTGCATTTCGCCGCCCACAGAAGCTCCTGTCTGCGTGAGTGTGCCGCTTGACGGTGTAGCGTTTGAAAGCACTGTTTCGGTGTCTGTGTTTGTCGTTGTGAACTTTTCTTCCCCTGTGTAATCGTTTCTTATGAGCGGTGTTATGTTTACAATACAGGTCTTGCTGTAACCGCCCTCGTTTGTCGTGGCTGTGATAAGAGCTGCGCCGGCTGTGCTGCCGGTAACATTACCGTTATCGTCAACCGACGCCACCGCCGGATTTGATGATGACCAGATTATTTTCTGATCCGATGCGTTTGACGGCAGAATTTCAGCCGTAAGCGGCTTTGAGCATCCTACACCCACGCTCAGCCTTTCGGGAAGGTTAATGCCGGTTACAGGAGTGGACCATACCTCGACTGCGCATGATGCCTTGAAGCCGCCGTCCTTTGTTTCAGCCGTAATTGTTGCCGTACCCGTATTCACCGCGGTTATTGTGCCACCTGAAACCGTTGCAACGCTTTCATCGGATGATGTCCAAAGGATACCCTTCTTTGTCGCGTTCGAGGGTTGAACACTCGCCTGTATCGACGCGGTCTGCCCCTTTTCAATTTTGACGGAGGTGTCCGAGAGCGAAACACCCGTAACGGCAATCTTGTCAACCTCATATGTAACGCTTGTAAAGAGCGTTGCCGGAGCAAGGTAGTTAAGAGTTGTGCTGCCTTCCTTTGCAAGCGCCGACTTACCTATATAGTAGCTTGTATGCGGCGGCTGGTTGTAGGCTACGTTCTGCCATGCTATAGCGCAGCGGTACTGTGAGTCGTGCATAAGTGTTGTAAGACGATATTCTGTCGGGAGAGTTGAGGTGAATATTCTCAGATATGGTGTTTCTGTCTGCCCCTTGCCGCCTGCAAGAATTATCTCCTCGCGCCAGTCGCCCCATATATCGGCTGTGAGTGTGGGCGTGTGCTTTGTCGAGTTGTTCGATGAGCCCGAAAGATAACCGTTTCCGTCCTCATAGAAACGCATTGTATAGCCTGTTGACGCGTCAAATTTCGCAAGCTGATTGTCATCTAAAAGCTCGCGTCCGAGATCACCGTCCCAGTACACCGCAAAGTTTGTCATGCTTCTTGATGATGTAGCCGGATGCGGAATTTCGTTTCCGTCAGAATCCACAAGATCCGTGCCTGTTAAATCATGTGTACCCGAGTGGCATGCGCACCATGCAAGCGCCATAGCGTTAGAGTGTGTTGACGCATATTCATCGTCTATGTTAGCCATAAGACCGCGGCCGTTATCGGCTGTCGAGGTCTTTGTTCCGAAAAGCTCCTTACCCGAATCTGCAACTCTGAAGCTGTCCGAGCGTGTCTTGTACTTATCCTCTTTGACGGAGAATACCTCCTGCTTACCGTCATTGTTGAAGTCGCTCATGTGCATTGCGTCGCCGTGACCGAGATTTGTGTCGCCTAAAACCGTCTTGCCGTCATGGTCGAGCGAAGCTGAGCCGTAAACGATTTCATCGTAGCCGTCGTTATCAATATCGCCTATTGAAAGGTTGTGGTTGCCGTCACCGTAAAGTCCGGATGAGCCGCTGTTGTATTCCCACTGCTGTGTGAGCGACTCGCCGTCCCATGAGTATGCCCTTATTACGGCTCTTGCATAGTAGCCGCGGCACTCAATGAGACTTGGGTGGACACCGTCAAGATATGCTACGCCTGCAAGATAACGCTGCGAACGGTTATAGCTCGAATCACCCCAGTAGCTTGATTCGTTGAGAGGAATGGCGGCTGTTGTACAGAGCGCCGCGCCTGTTTCACCGTCAAAGATTGTATAGAATTCATCTCCTATGTTCTTGCCCTTTGACTTGCCGCTTGTGCCTACGGTTGATTCCTCATTCTGAGCGTCGGTTATATTTCTTATAGCCGATGTGTCGCCCACTTTTGTAACATAATTGCCTTGTCCGTCCTTTGAGCCGCGGGCTGTGACGCATGCGATTTCCGACTTGCCGTCTCCGTCAAAGTCGTATACGATAAACTGTGTATAGTGTGGGCCTGCGGTTATGTTCTGACCGAGATCGATTCTCCACATATATCCGCCGTTGTTCGGGTCAATCTGATAGCCGTCCAGATATACGCGTCCCGTAAAGTCTGCTCCGGCTGAGTCCTTTGAGTCCTCCGGATTCCATTTTACAACAATTTCGTAATCGCCGTCACCGTCGAGATCGCCGACTGATGCGTCGTTCTGACCGCCCTCGGTATGTGAATCATCCACATAATAATACGATGCCTTGCCGTCCCCCATTCTTGCAACCGGCTCCGGGCGCTGGAGCGGAATGTCTATATATGAAAACGCGTTTGCAAGACTTGTTCCGTTTCCAACATAGCTTCCTCTTGCCTGCCGGAAGGTTCCCGACGGCTTTGTTGCCTTTTCGGCGCTGACTTCGGCTGCTGTTGAGCCTGCCGGAACAACCTTATACCAGTTTGACGCCGTACCCGCGGTGTCGGTATAGCATGTCGCGTCATGCGCGCCGGTTGTTTTAATCTTTGTATAGCTTCCGTTCTCCGATGAGGCTCTGTAGATATCAAATGCCTGGTTTTCAAGGCTCTCCGTACCTAAAAGTCTCCAGCTCAGATATACACCGGAGCCTACGCCGTTATAGCCGTTATCCGCGACCACGGTAGCGAAAAGACCACGGTCAAGCTCCTCCATGAGCCTCTTGGTGGTGTGCCACTGCGGTGTGCCGGTATTGTTTGCGGTCCAGTCCTCAATGCCTGCCGCAGTTGCGGTTAAAGGCGCCGCTGTGAACGAAAATGCCGAGGACAGCATTGCAATACTGACAGCAGCACTGACAATTTTTCTTTTCATAAACTCTCTCCTTTCGGTAATTTATATTGCCATATATTTATACATTATATATTTTACCACAAAAAACAGATTTTTTCAATATGAAAAACAGTTATATTTCACAAAAAACAAGAGAAAAGTATGATTTCAGTAAAAAACAAAGGGGTTATCCGCATAGTTTGTGCGTGCCCCTTTGTTAAAATGCTTATGTCAGCCGGATATTAATTATTAAATACGAAAATCTGTGCTGCATTAACCTTCTCGGCCGCTTCCTGCGCTTTCTGCAAAGCGGTTGTCTGTGGTGTGATGTCGGATGGATTAGTCTCAGTCATAGATATATCCTCAGCATCAAATTTATTTATTATAATTTCCGGCAGTTGAAAATTTCTCATTATTTTATACCTCCCGTTGATTATTCAATAACCTGTATGCCGATGCTTTCGGTCGCTATTTTGTCAAAAATAACCGAAACGATTGCTGCAGAGCCCTGCGAAAGCGTTGTATTTAAGATTCCGGTTCCGATAAGAGTATCACCGTTGTAAGCCTTGATTCCTACTACCCGTACATTACCGACAGTGATTGTGATGCTGTTTGCCAGCGATGCAAAGTCGGTTGAATCTTCTGTCAATACCCCGTTAACAACCTTTTCACCGTAGTATACGGCTGCCGGTACGCTTACCGGAGCTGCGGCAGCAGCTTCGCCGTTGACTGTGGCATGTATCATTTCAAGCGATGTTACAGTCAGATTGTCAAAATATATTTTTGATGTATCACTGCTGATGCTTCCACTTCCGTTGCCCCAGAATACAGGGAAGGCTTCTGTGTTGTCTGTTGCAACTACGCTGCCGTCAAGATAAATTGTTCTTGTAACAATGCCGTTCACCTTTGAGAGCGTAACGGTAATTGTTCCCCATGTGCCGGGTGTAAGCTTGATCTCGTTTGCCGCCTGTGTTGCTGTGCTGTCACCGTAGAAAAGCTGCGCGGCAAGCGTTGTTCCGTCAACCGGCATAGCATCTATAGCTGCCGTATAAATTGTGTCATCCTCAAGCACCGGGGTGTTAATGGTAAATCTCGGACCCCGGTTTGAATTTGAGAATCTGCCGGAAAACATGACAAGTGCGTTAGTGTTTCCCGTATCGACTGTTATACCTTCAATAGAGAAGCCTGATGAGCTGTCTCCGCCGTTTCTGTTGCCTATATACAGTGTAACACCCTCAAGACTGGTGTATGCCGACTGCTCAGTTGATCCCATAGTAATGATGCTGCCGACTGTCTCTTCATCAAAGCTGTTGCCTATAAGCACAACCTCTGTCGGAAGAGGTGTAGGTGTAGGCGCCGGCGGCTCAGCGAACTGTGTAACCAGTATGCTGTCAAGACCGTTCGGATATTCCCAATTGGCTGTAGAATCACCGCGCTGCAGACCGAAGGTTACGCTGTTCATTGAGTCAGTCGTCGGCAGCTGATAATCGGTATAAGCTGTGATTTCTGTGCCGTCAAACGTCAGCGATTGTATTTTATGGCTTGCAGTGTCAAATATAAGCTTAATATGCTTTGTATAAATTGCGTTTTCTCCGTTAAAAATGCTGTCAGCCGTTCCGTCACTGTCAGTGTCATCCCAGCCTGTACCGCCGTCAGTGCTTACATATACATTATAGCTTGAATTCCAGCCGAGTCTGAGATTATCTCCGAACTGGATATATTCATAATTTGAAGTACTATTTGTTGCATTTCCGAAGTACCAGTCAACATCATATGTAACCAAAGCATTATTATCCACATCAAATGTCAATGATGAGCTGTATGCCGTACCCGGCTTTGTTGGATTGTAGTAAACACGTCCGAAATCGGTTGATGCTCCGTCATATATAAGATCAGCTGCTGCAGTGCCTGTCTTTGCCCAGGACTCTGAGCTTACATCGTCAGCTGTCCATGCTGTTTCCGCTCTCGTGCCTTTTTCATAAATGATTGTTGATATGCCGCGGCTTGGTTCCTTCACTATATATGATAAATCCGAAACCGAGGGAGTCCATGAAATGCTTCCGCTGCCGTCAACCGTTGATTCAAATTCAAGCTTTTCAAGGCTCAGTCCGTTAAGCTCAAAGCTTGTGGTGTAGCCGATATTCCCGTCCGAGCCCATGAGAATAATGTTACATACATCGTTATCATAATCAAAATCGGCTGTTACATACCATGTGGTTGAGCTTCTGCCGAGCGGATTTTCCGTGCCGCCGTTATCGACAAGCGTCCATGCGGTGCTCAGAGTGTCGGCAGCGGAGTTGCCTGTCTTGCTCATTGTAGGCTGCGCGCCTGATGTATACGCCTGTGAAAGCGTGATAATATTCTGATCGTCGGCTCCGAGCAGCTTTACATAGAAGCTGTATTCATGCCCGTCCCAGTTCCAGTTGGTTCCGTCAAGCTTCTGACCGCCTGTTTTATATGTGAATGTAAGAACAGCATGGTTTTCAGTAAGCTTCTCAAAGCTTCTGTAGAAATTACCGCCTACGGTCGCCGATGTCTGTGCAAATGATGCGGCTGAAGCGGTATTCTCTGTGAGTGAGGTTTCGGAATCCGTATTGTCTGTTATCCAGCTTCCGTCGCCTGTGACATCCGTTTCAGTGATCGGATTTACGCTTACATTGCAGGAGGCTGTATATCCTCCATCGTTTGTTGTCGCCGTAATAACAGCGGCTCCTGTCGTAATGCCTGTGACATTGCCATCGCTGTCAACCGCGGCTATTGCCGGGTTTGATGATGACCATATAACCGACTGATCCGATGCGTTATCCGGCAGCACCGATGCGGTAAGCTTCTTTGAGAAGCCGTTGCCGAGTGTAAGCGAGCTGTCGACTGTTATGCCTGTAACGGGGGTTGACCATACCGTAACCTCACAGGATGCATATATATTGGAGTCATACTTTGATGCAGCCGTGATTGTTGCCGTACCGGGCTTCACGCCGGTTACAATACCGTTTGAAACCGTTGCGACCGATGTGTCGGAGGAGGTCCATATAACCGCTCTTCTTGTCGCGTTTTCCGGTGTAATTACTGTGGAAAGAGTTCCTGTCTTGCCTTGCTCAACCAGGAGCGTGCTCTCTGAGAGAGCAAGTCCTGTAACATCTATCTGATCAATGTCATAGCCGACATTTGTAAATAGCGTTGCCGGCGCAAGATAGTTCAGCGTGCTGTCGTTCTCATCCTTTGCGAGTGCCGCCGAACCGATATAGTAGCTCTGGTGCGTCGGCTGGTTGTAGGCTACATTCTGCCATGCAACCGAGCAGCGGTACTGAGCATCGTGCATAAGGGTTGTAAGGCGGTATTCTGTAGGTATTGTTGATGTGTAAATTCTAAGGTATGCCTGTTCTGTTGCCGAATCCTTGTTAACCGGCAGGATAACCTCCTCGCGCCAGTCACCCCAGATGTCGGCGCAGAGCGAAGGAACAGCCTTTGTATAGTTATTTGAGGTGCCGCCTGTCAGACTGTAGCCGTCAGACGGACCGTAGAATCTTGTTGTACAGGCATCGTCGCAGCTTCCGTCTCCGTCCGGGTCTGCGTGATACTTAGCGATAATAATACCGTCAAGAAGCTCACGGCTGAGGTCACCGTCCCAATAGACAAGGAAGTTTGTCATTGTTTTTGAGCTTGCCGTAGGCTTTGCGCCTATTGCCGCGCCGGTTAAATCGTATGCGTAAGCGTTTGAGCTTTCCCAGCCCATCGCGAGTGCGTTCGCATGAGTCCTTGCATATTCATCATCAATATTATCCATAACTCCGCGACCCGTATCCGCTGATGATGATGTGCCCCAGATGTTTGTACCGGTGCCTGTCACCTTGAACTGACCGGCATAGTTCTTGTAGCCCTTGGATTCCTCATGAACAACGAAGGATTCCTGGATACCGTCGTTATTGAAGTCGGAGGTATGCTGCGCGTCGCCGTGACCGAGGTTTGTGTCGCCTAAGACGGTTTTGCCGTCCTGGTCAAGACATGCCGAGCCGTAAACTATCTCATCAAAGCCATCATTATCAATATCGGCGATACCGAGGTTGTGGAAGCCCTCGCCGTAAAGTCCCGATGAGCCGCTGTTGTATTCCCACTGCAGTGAAAGGGCGCCGCCGTCAAACGAGTAGGCGCGTATCACAGATCTTGCGTAGTAGCCGCGGCACTCTATGAGGCTCGGGTGAACTCCGTCAAGATATGCAACACCCGCGAGGAATCTCATAGCCCTGTTGTAGTCGTCGTCACCCCAGTTGCCGCTTGACACGAGAGGAATCGCATCGGTTGTGCAGATAGCCTCTCCCGTCTCACCGTCAAAGATTGTGTAATATTCCGGTCCGAGGTTCTTACCCTTTGAGCTTCCGCTTGTGCCTATGTAGGACGCTGTATTGTCAACATTTCTGATTTCCTCGGTATCGCCCGCTTCTGATACAAATTTGCCGGTACCGTCAATTGAGCCGGGAGCGGTCTGCATTGCGACCTCCGAGCGGCCGTCGCCATCGAAGTCGTATACGATATACTGTGTATAATGCTGACCGGCAGTCACGTTCTTACCGAGGTCTATGCGCCACTTATATCCGGTATTATTTGTGTCGATTTCATAAGCGTCTATGTAGACATTGCCTGTAAAGTCCGCGCCGGCACTGTCCTTTGAGTCTGTCGGGTCCCACTTCAATACGATTTCGTAATCACCGTCGCCGTCAAGGTCACCGACTGACGCGTCGTTGGCGCCGCCCTCGTGCGAGCTGTCATAGGTATAGTAGTATGAAGTTTTTTCATCACCCATCCTTGACACCGGAGCAGGTCTGCTTATCGGAATATCAACATAGGTAAAGGAGTTGATCTCACTGTATCCCGCAGTTACAGAGCTGCCGTGCGCCGTGTAGTTTGCGGTAGGAGTGACGGGGGTTTCCTTGTCTATGCTGTCTCCGGCCTTTACAACGATATATTGGCTTGTTCCCGTACCATCGTAGTCAACATAGTTTGTCGCATCGTGAACTCCCGTGGTGTAAATCTTTTTACCGTCACGGTAGATGTCGAAAGCCTGGCTTGTAAGGTCTTCATGGCCCAAAAGACGCCAGCTGAGATATACTCCTGTTCTGTCCCATGCGTGGTTGTCCGCGGTGCCTATATACGATGCGATAAGACCGCGGTTGAGCTCCTCCATCTGCCGCTGGGTATTGTGGTACTGAGGCGTACCCGTAGTATTTGCCGTCCAGTCCTCAATACCGGCTGCGGCTGCCGATGTCAGATGTATTCCCGCAAATGCGGAGACTAGCATTACCGCGCTAACCGCTCCACTGATGATTCTTCTCTCTCTCATAGGGTACCCTCTCCTTTGCTTTTTGACGTATATAACCATTACTGCGTTTAGTACATATGCAGTGAGGATTATTTAATACTTCCTTATATAATATATAATACGAAATTAATTTAAAAAAAAACGGGGTTTAAAAATTTTTTAACGCTGCTTTTCGGCTGATATTTAATCTTTTATATGCTTTTCACTAAATTGTCTATAGTCAATGTCAATGAAGAAAACTTAGTGAAAAGAGGACTTAACCGCTTGCATTAAGTACAATTAAAATACAGAGTACTTAATGCAAGCTATATAGGATTTCCTATCTCAGATATTTTGCAAGAGGGTGATCAAGCCTTCTGAGCTCGTCCGCGGCAAAGCGGGCAATCTCTCTTGCGCCGATTATATTGAGGTGGGTGTTGTCCTGTCTGCCCTCATAATACTGTGAGCGCAGGTATTCGGGATTATCGGTAAACCGCGCGTCATGGACGTCAATATTCATGTGCATTCTGCCGCGCGTCTCTGCGCCGTCACGCTCAAGCAGACTGTGTGTTATTTTATAGAGGTCAAGCATGGGGATATTTTCTTCTATGCCAAGCATTTTGAGCGCCTCGCCGTAGGGCTCAAGAGTGTGGTCTGAGGGATTGTTCCGCGTTATCGAGGTTGCAAAAATTGCCTCTGCTCCCGCCTTTCGCGCGGTGTTTACATAGGTCATAATGCATTTCTGATATGTACCGTCCTCGGGCGAGGTGTAGCGTGACGGATCCTCACGCTTGCAGTCGTTATGCGCAAACTGAATTATTATATAGTCGCCCTTTGCGATATTGTCGCATATATACTGATAATTCTTTTCGCGAAGGAGACTCAGCGAGCTTCTGCCGCTTATCGCGCAGTTTACGATCTGAATCCTATCGTCAAACAGCTCGCCGAAAACCTGCCCCCAGCCTGTCTGAGGATAGCGGTTGTTTTCACCTGTATGGGGATAGTTGCAGGCGGTTGAGTCGCCGACAATATAAACCTTTATTGTGCTGCTGTCATCTTTTATTTCTCCAATGTCGCCGGTGTTTTCCTCAACGATCTCAAGCGACATAATATTATCATTTTGTTTCGACATTTGCGTCCTCCTTGATGTATTTCTTTATCTGAGTAATCGCGTTGGATTCGATATACAGACCGCACGCGCTGAACTGTAATGCAAACAGCAACACAAAAACCGCAATCGTAAAGGTTGAGGCAAGCTTTGTGCTTGCGGCGGTAAAGCCTATCGCCGGCCATATGAGAACCGAAAACGCCACGACCGCGATGGTTATAACGGAATACGGCAGCGCGGAAATGGCAAACAGCGCCGAATTTTTGTACAGCTCCCACAGCTTCAGCTTATAGGTCACAAGCAGGTGATACAGGTAAAGATGCGTGATCGTATAGAAGAAGGCGAGAACCAGTATCACATATTTCAGATAGAACAGTATTGTTGTCATTGAGCCGTAGAAGAAATACGCGTAGCACAGTATTGTAAACACGATTATATCAATAATATACACCGCAATGCTCTGCTTAAAGTTTGAAGCCACATGAGAGAAATAGTCGCTTATAAGGAATACCGGAGTTTCAGTCATAAAGGAGCGGAGTATATATACAAAACCCGCTGTGACTGGACCGCCGCCCCAGAATATTGCAAAGAACACAGATATATACAGTCTTGTAAGAAGGTCCATAGTAACCGACATACGCGCCGCCTCGACCTCCGAAAAGCTTGTACCCGCAAGAGAGCGGATAGCCTCGGGTGTAACTCCGAGCTTGTTTGAAATCATGCCGGATAGCAGAAAGACAATCGCGAAGGTCGGCAGAAGCGTTACAATGTACAATATGTTCAGCTCTATAAGATTCCAGAACTTGCGGAAGAATATTTGATAAAATCTTGCAAGCCCTTTTTTCTTTCTCTCGTTTTTTGACACGCCGGGACCCGGCTTTGAGTAGTCTGTGTTAAATAAGCCCATTATTAATAACCCAGCTCCTCTGCTACCATAATAACGGTAATCCTCTTGGGGAAGTGGAAGCAGCCGTCAACTATGCCTATGAAGTTGCACATTCTCGGCTGACCCTTGCAGTCTGAGCAGTTACAGCAGTCCTCTGTCGCGCAGGGCGTCTTATGGCGTATTCTCTTTGAGTTGAGCGGAGCGATCGCGCGGGCGCGCTTGATTCCATCCTCCATCGTGTCAACAATCTTGTTTACTCCGCATACAACTATAGCCTTCTTGGGACCGAACGCGATCTGGCTTGCGCGGTTGCCGACACAGTCAATGTTTACAAGCTGACCCTGCTTTGTAACGGCGTTCGAGCTTGCAACTATGTAATCCGCCTTGTAGCTTTCGCGGTAAACGTCATGCATTGCCGCGACGTTTTCACAGTGGAAGCGGTCATAGAAGTTATAGCGTCCGCTTGTGATCTCATCAATAATTCCCGTCTGCTGCAAAGTTACCGAGCCGCCCACGCATATGCTTGCGCCCTCGGGAACCATTTCAAGGAAAATTCTCCTTGCGTCCTCCGCATCCTCTGCGTAAACAGCGTTAAAGTTATAGGAATTCAGTATTTCAACCATTTCCTTAGCCTTAAGCTGCGCCGCCCATTTCTGTACCTTATCCATATTAAATCAATCCTTTCGTAGCCATATATCAGAGCGCGTTTACGCTCCTATAATTATCTGTATAATATTATAAAGGAAAACCGTGAAATTTACAAGATTTTTAATAAATATCTCTAAAAAACTGTAGACTAAAACAAAAAAGGGCATTTCATTTTGGTGAAAATTATGGTATAATGTTAACATCTAAAATATTGCAAAGGGGTATCACTATGGGAAAAATATTAATGCCGACAGCAAAAAAGCTTTGCGACACAATTATGTCGGATTTCGGCGAGATACTTATAAAGAAATGGCAGTATGACGGCGGACTCTGCCTTATGGGCTTTGCTGCCGTATACGGCGAGACAGGCGAGAAGAAATACAATGATTATATTCATGCCGAATTTGACTATTTTATCAATGAGGACGGCACAATAAACACATACAATCCTGAGGTAAGAAACATCGACCACTTAAATAATGGCAAGAACCTTTTCTATCTCTGGCATGAAACAGGCGAGGAAAAGTATAAGAAGGCCATTGAGCTTCTTGCAAGTCAGTTTGAAATTCAGCCGAGAACTCCATCGGGAACCTTCTGGCATAAGCAGATATATCCGAATCAGGTATGGCTTGACGGACTTTTCATGGGCGAGCCGTTTTCCGCGCAGTACGCAAAGGAATTTAACCATCCCGAAAAGTTTGACGATATTCTCAATCAGTTTGTCACCGCCGAGAGACTTACATACGAGCCGCGCTGCGGACTTTACGCTCATGCGTGCGATGAATCGAAGTCTGTATTCTGGGCAGACCCGAATACAGGCCGTTCGCTTAACGTATGGGGCAGATCGGTAGGCTGGTTCTGTATGGCGCTGCTTGACACTCTTGATTTCTTCCCCGAGGATCATCCGGGACGTCAGACGCTTATTGACCTTTTCAATAAGGCAATCGGAAATGTTGTGAAGTATCAGGATGAGGACGGCGTATGGTATCAGGTAATGGATAACCGCCGCAGCGACAATTATCAGGAATCTACCTGCTCATGTATGTTTGCATACTCTCTTGAAAAGGCTATCAGAAAGGGCTATATTGAGGCAGAAACCTATAAGCCGTATCTTGAAAAGGCGGTGGATGGACTTTTAAAGGTATTCATCGCTGAAACAGACGAGAGAGTTGATATAACAAAGGGCTGCTCTGTTGCAGGTCTCGGACCGGCGAATAATACGCGCCGCAATGGTACTCTTGATTATTACATGAGCGAGCCTATCAGAAGCAACGACTTCAAGGGAGTCGGACCGTTTTTGCTGCTCGCCTCAGTCTATGAGAGATAATATTATTAATTAAGCCTCTCCCTAAATTAAAATAGAGAAAGGACGGTAGGATTATTTCTTTACCGTCCTTTCTGATATTTAACAGAAAGGATTTATTATGGATTTTGAATATATAACGCCGGCGCGGGCGGGGGTGCCGGCGGCGGGGATATGCGGCTTCTTTGAGACGCTTGATAAAACTCCGATAGATATGCACAGTGTGATAATGCTCCGCGGCGGCAGGGTTCTGCTTGAAACCTATTACGCGCCGTATAAGCCGTACTGCCTGCACAGAATGTATTCCGCTACGAAGAGCTTTGTTTCTTTGGCAATAGGCGCATTGGCGGCAGAGGGCAGAATAAGCCTTGATGACAAAATAGTAAAATACTTCCCGGAGTTTGCCACACCGTATGAGTGGACCGCGCAGACCACAATAAGAAATATGCTTATGATGCGTTCACCCCATGACTATACGACCTATAAGCAGCATCCCGAAATGCCGTGGGTGGAAAGCTTCTTCAAAACCGAGCCGACTCATGAGCCGGGGACGGTCTTTGCATATGATACCTCCGCGACGCACACCCTCGGAGCGCTTGTTGAAAAGCTTACGGGAAAGCAGCTGCTTAATTATCTCAGAGATGTATGTCTTGATGAAATAGGATTTTCAAAGGACGCGTACTGCTTAAAGGACGAACAGGGAGTAAGCATAGGCGGTTCAGGCATGATGGCAAGACCGATGGATCTGGCGCGGGTTGCGGCGCTTGTGATGAATGGCGGACGGTATAACGGAAAGCAGCTTCTTGACGCACAATATCTGAAAGAGGCTACCTCATATCAGTCGCGGACGGAAACACGAGGCAGCTTCCCCGACGAGCGGCAGGGTTATGGTATGCAGTTCTGGAGAACAAGAAACAACAGCTATATGATGTACGGCATGGCGGGGCAGCTTGCGCTTTGTGTGCCGGATAAGGATTTTATTCTTGTTACAACGGCAGATACGCTGAGCTGCCGCGACGGTGTGCAGGATATTCTTGACGCCTTCTGGAACAACATATACGACAGGCTTGACACGGTAATGCCGGACAAACAGAGGGAGCTTGACGAAATCCTTAAAAACCGTCGTCTTGCACCGACGGCAGGCGGGGGAAAGGAATTTTGCGGCGAATACGAGTTCGGAAAAAATAAGCTGGGGCTTAGCTGGATAGGCATAACGACCACAAAGGACGGCGGAGCGCTTCGTTA
>JBJEIW010000216.1:0-30043 GCA_051877435.1 Candidatus Ornithomonoglobus sp. | reverse complement strand
AGTTATAAGAGGTACGGGATTTGATGAAGAATAAAATGGGAATATAAGTAGTTATTATCTTCAAAATTCCTTAGTAGTAAACACCCCCAATTCTTACTACGATTTTACTACTAACGGTGTCCTCAATTTGCCTCGATTTGCTCCATTTTGTACATTTTGCCCCGTTCTGTCAAATTAGTAGTATAAGCCGGAGGACACCGCAAATATGGGCAAAACACGGCGTTTTACGGCTTTTTAGGAAAGGAAAATTTTATGATTAAGATACTATTTGTTTGCCACGGCAGGAGTACGGCATAAGTATTCTTGATTGCCAACACTCGGGCAAATTAGGGCAAAATGTTGTGGGCGGTTGACTGAATTACTACCGTTTTACTACTAATGAGTGGAGTAAAAATTGATGGTTTTAAAGATAATGTATTATATAATATATAGTGGATATTTATTTTTGAAATGTTGTAGATTCGAATCCAATCCAAGCTACCACGTTTGTACAACAATTTTGATACACGCAAAAACCGCAGTATTACTGCGGTTTTTGACGTTTCAAGGTGCAAATCTTAGTTTGCTTTCTTGCTGCTTTTAGGCAGATGAATGATTTTCGACCTCCTAAATCATTTCGGTTAATTGTGTCCCCCTGACATATTGCACAAATCTTATTCGGTTAATTGTTTATTTTAACGCATTATCATTTTGTCCATTTTTGTCATTGTCATGTCTATGCTTAAATTCATCGGGCGTCATACCGATGTATTTTACAAATGCACGGTAAAAGGTGGAGTAGTCCTTAAAGCCGCACCGCACGAAAATCTGTGTGGCTTTTTGCCCTTCCATCATCAGATTTTTTGCATGAGTTATACGTCTCATATTAAGATATTCCTTGATTGTCATACCTGTTTTTTTCTTGAACAAACGGCTTGCGTATGTTTGGGACATACACATTGATTTTGCAATGTCCTCTGTGGATATATCTTCGTGAAAATGCCAGTCTATATAGTCGTAGATAGAATTTGCTTTTTTATCGGAAATTACATTTTTATATTCGGGAGCATCGTCGGTAAGAAGGCGGTTAATTTTTAAAATAAGCTGTACGGACAAGGCAAGCACCATCAAGTCCGTTTCCGGCAATTGAGCATTACAGTATTCTCTTATTTCTTCAAAAATTTTATCAAGTTTGTATTTTTTTACCTTTTCGACGGGAAGATGATTGAGACAACCCGATTTGCGTGAGTCCAGAGTTTTACAAACTTCGGGAAAATCCTCGAGAAATCCTGGGTAAATATGTAAAAATTCACGCTGATACTCGCAGGGATTCGGGAAGCTGAACGAATGAAGCTCCTCCGGCTTTGTCATAATTATATCACCGCCAGACAGAGCGTATTCTTTACCCTCGACCGTATATAAAAGCTGTCCCGATATAATATGTATAAACTCATAGCAGCTATGCAGATGTGGATTGAAGCTATGACCTTCGGTTATATTGAAGTTATACATATATCCGTCATAATCGTTTCCTATTCTGTGACTTCCATATGCAATATATTTTGTATCCATGCAAAACACCTCGAATTTATTTTAACATAAAAAGATAGAAAATGCAAACTAAATTACTTAAAGTGCAATGTAAATATTCCAATTTTAGTTGTATAATTCTTATAAACGATAGTACGGTTATATTCAAGGAAAGGAAGAAAAGATTATGAAATCAAAGAAATTTATCAGTTTTATAACCGCAGTGGCAATGATTTTCGCAATGCTGCCAAGCGTTGTATTTGCGGTAGATGAATCGGAGGTGTATTCGTGCAATTTTACACAGCTTGTAAAGGACAATGTACAAACAACATACGGCACGTCAACCGATATAATCACTCTTGACGATTACACAACAGCATATCTGACACACGAGGGTACATACGCTGACACAGACGGAAAGGTATATCTGACAGGCTCAAATAACGGCAGAGGAGATTGCACAAACGGCTCATATATTGAGTTTACCGCTCCCTCAGACGGCACAGCATCTTTTTACGCAAACGCATATAACTATTATATTGACGGAACGTATACATCATATAACAAAAGCGCAGGTACGGCAACTGTAGACCTTACGGCAGGACAAAAGCTTCAGATTGGACAGAGAATAAGCGGCACATACATAAGCTCGCTTACATTTACTCCGTCACAATCCGGAGAAAGTACACCTGAACCGGGAACCACTGATGCGCCTGAACCGGGCGGAGATATCGAAGAATATAAATCACCGTCAACACTTTGGGAGTTTGGTTCATCACCTCCAAGCACAGGTAAAAATACGCCTGTAATGGGCGGAAATGCAGTATGGTCGGACGGTGAGGTTCAATTTCCGGCTGACACCACATCTACAGGCACGCTTACGGTTGATATGGAAAATGCCATAAGAAATAATGTTACGGTAGAGTTTGATGCAGCAGACCATTCTAAAGCACTCGGTCAGCAGTATTTTAATTTCTCTATAGGCAACAGTGAGGAAACCATTGTAGATTTTCAGGTTCATCCGTATAGTGACGATTATACGTCAGTAAAAGGACTTGTAATATGCGGTAAAACAATTGCGGATTATGCAACTGTTCGCATTGCATGGGGAGGAATAGGTACACACCATATAAAAACAGACATCGATTATAACGCAGGAAAGGTAACGGTAGCTGTTGGAACTACAGTATTTACAGGTGATATTCCTGAAGGAACCGTATCGGACTTTAAAGAGTTTGAAATTTCTTCAACACGTTCAAAAACCGCTGCTGACAGATATATTTCAGTAGACAACCTTAAAATTGCAGAATTTGACTCAACCGAGCCGCCAGCCGAGGTGACTGTTACGGACGGATACGAAACGGCAACAATCGCGGGTATTAACTGCCGCGCAAAGGCAAAGGATAATGCTCCTGCTGTAATTTATCTTGCGAGTGAGCTTAGAATGGGAACGGACGGCTATTCGCAGCTTTATGATGCAAAGCCGCTGTTTGACATGCTTGACGGCAAAGCTACACTTATCGCTCCGCAGACAGACGGATTATTTACAGATATTTCAGCACTTGTAAGCACGGTAAAAGAGACATATAACGCATCAGAGGTAATAGTTGTCGGTCAGTCGCAAAATGCATCGGCGGCTCTTTCATCGGGCGGAGATAAAATTATCACAATCGCGGGAAAAGGCGACACAACACCGACAAGGGGTAAGGTGTGGGCGTTCGCAGGATACGCGGATGAAACAACGCCTGTCGCGGACGTAAAAACAATGGTTAATCGCCTGCAAACGGCTAAAATTGACACGCACTACACAGAATATCCGTATGACGGACATAAAATCAACGAAAAAGCCGCGGCGGATGCGGCGGACTGGATTTTATCGGACGCTGTGGGCAGCAAGACCGTTGACCTTGCGATATTTATGGGACAGTCAAATATGGCGGGACGCGGCGACTACGCCGACGCTACAGAATGTGAAGTGGGACATGGTTATGAATATCATTCGGTAACAGAGCCGGGCGTACTTACGACAGTCAGCGAACCATTTGGAAAGTACGAAAATAACAGCACTGTAAATGACGCGGGCAGCGACGGCATCGACCGCAGAGGCGGCGATATGGTATCGGCATTTATGGAAAGCTATTATGAGGTGTCGGGAGTGCCGATTGTAGGCGTTCAGTGTTCGCGCGGCGGCACGGCGACAAGCTATTGGACGGGAAACGTAATTACCGAGGCAGCGAATAGATATAAAGAAGCGGAGGAATATCTTACAAGTTGCGGCTATACCATAGGCAAGAAATTTATGGTATGGTGTCAAGGAGAGGCGGACGCGGACAACGGTGCGAATGTCAGCACGTACAAGTCAAATACAAAAGCGATTTTTGAAGCAATGAAGTCCAATACAGATCTTACCGATATGTTTATGGTAAGAATAGGTCACTGTAAGACAAGCGGTGCGGCGGCGATAGACGAGCTTAAGGATGCGCGCTATAAGCAAATAAACCTTGCGCAGAAAGAGCTTGCGGACGATACGGAGGGCATAACGGCGGTTGCGTCGTTCTATACGGACGAATATGCCGAGCTTATGCGCGATCAGTATCACTATCATCAGGAAGCGTATAATTCCATAGGTGAAATTGCCGGAAACAATGCAGCATACACGCTTTACAATACGGGCACATGGACGAATTATCCCGAACCGGCAGCGGACACGGACGCGACGCCTATGCCGATAGAAAAATTTGAAGTTACGTCATCAGCGTCTTCGGTAGATGTCTCAGGATTAGCGATGTATGATAATACTACTTATCGTCTATACAAAGCTGACGGTAGCTATGAAACGGTAATGGCGAGTGACGGAAAAATCGCAAACACATCGGGCGGCGAGGTGACGGTTGTTCCTGAATATAAATTTGAATTTACAAATCAGACAAATCCCACAGACGAGTATATAAAGGGTTATGTTAAGGTAAGCGAAAACTCATACACAGTGGACAGCGGCTACGGACTTGTAAGCGGCGGTAGTTACAGCATAAATGAAAACGGCTGCAAGGTTGATGAAAATCCAATCAAAATTGACCTGCCGAAGGGTTATTACGATGTGAAGATATACAGAAAGGGCGGAGCAAGAGCCGATATTTATGCGAACGGAGTACAGATTATAAATAACACCACATCAAGTGGCTCACAGAACAGACCGTCAGGCTCAGGACTTATGATTGCGCCGGGAATATCACTTGGTGACGGCAGCACATATATTACGTTTGGCAACACGTCCGGCACTAATGAGCGTATAGCGTCAATAGAGATTGTGCGTGTGCCGGAAAAATTCAGAAAGCCTGTTATATGGATTGCCGGTGACAGTGAATCGGCGAATTACTACCCGATTGACAGTGAGGGAGATGACCTTGAAAGCGATAAAATTATGATGACAGGCTTCGGTATGCAACTTGATAAATTTCTTTCAGATAAATACAGTGTAGCTAATTGGGGACAGCCGTCGGCTACGGTTAAAACATGGTATAATGAGTGTTTTGAGTCAATAAACACTCTTATGCACGAGGGCGACACAATACTGATTGATTTCGGCATTAACGATTCAATCAGTTCGTCAAACGCTATAAGCATTGATGATATGAAAACGTACATGAAAAACATTTGCGATGCGGCGAAAGCGAAGGGGGTTACACCGATTATAATAAGTCCCGTGTATAACGTGAAATATCAGCACAGAACGTATTTTACCTACAGCGCGGACACAGGCACTAACGCAATGTACGCTTTCGCGGAGGAAATTGGTGTAGATTGTATAGACCTTAACAAATATATGCAGCTTTATGCGAATAAGGCTGCAGCAGACACAGGTGATACAAGTTGGGTAACGAATAACTATCATGTTGCGGATAACCTGCACCTTACACAGCACAGTGCGTTTTTGGCTGCGTCCTTCATAGCGGCGGGTATGTCGGAAGATTATGAAACGACAGATTATTCGTACACCTATAAGGATATTTCAAGTATAGGAGAGGGTAATGTGCGCGGTACGGAAACAGGCACGACACGCGTTTACAGTGCTGCGGAGGCTAAGAAGTTTATGGGTATAGAAATAACGGAAACGCCAAAGCCTACGGAAACGCCACAGTCTAAGGTGACCATGAGCTATGACGAGGGAAGCGGCAATGTGACAATTACCACGACCGATAACTCTGTTACAAGTGGAACGCTTATAAAGGCGGTATATGACGGACATATTGTAAAATCAGTATCGTCACAATTTGTTGATTTTGCCGAGGGTACGAATGTTACGGCGCAGAAAGGAATGGTGCTGTATCTTTGGGATTCGCTCGGCGGTATGAAGCCGCTCGCTGAGCCGTACAGGTACAGCGGCGAGGGCATAAATCCAACGGCAAGCCCGACAGTATCGCCGACATCGTCTCCGACTACGGCTCCGACGGAGGAACCAAAAACTATGATTTACTCACAGGATTTTGAAATGTACAGTATAGGTGATAACGGCGGCTGGACATCACCGGCGGGAACGGTGTCGGTAAAATCTGATGCGGAAAGCGGCATAGGTAAATATATGACGGTTGTGTCGGGTAAAAGCGGTACCTGCCGCAGCGGATATGTCGAGCTTTCGAGCGCGGTTACTGAGAATTTTGTTTTTGAGTGCGATTACAAGTCAACCTCAAACGTGAACGTATCGGATTTGGAGCTTGTTGAGGATAAAAACTCAATTTACGCGAACCACGGTGTATATTCAAATAAAAATTATGTTTTCACAATGGCAAGACCGAAGAATGAAAACAAATATGTGATAAACAATAAGTTTGACGACAGCGGCGCAACGCTTGCAAGCTATACCGATCCGGTGTTTGCGACAAAGGAAATCACGGGCAATCCGTGGTTGCACGTTAAAATCACCGGCGATATGGAAAATCAGGTTGTGTATGTGACAATAACCTCGCTTGACGGTAAGACAGAGTATCATCACGGCAAATACGATATGAATGTCGGACGAGGAACGGCGGTAAACTCGTGGAAATGTATACACCTTTTGTCTCCGACAACAGGCGGCGATACCTGTATAGATAATATCGAGGTTTATAAGGCGCGTCAGTCAGATTTGGCAGACGTATATCACAGCGTAAAAATTACCTGTGGAGCGTTGAGCTTCGATCAGTATGTCCTTGACGGCGAAAGTGTCGTAAAGATTCCTGATGTGACGAGCTACGGTGAAAATTTCGAGGGCTGGACGGTCGGCAATGACACTACAAAATACACAAGCGCGCAGCTTGCATATCTCCCGATTACGGCGGACTGCGAGATTGTCGGTCATATCGGCGAGGGATATATTGAAGCAATGGCAAGCGTTGAATTTAACAGCTTCCCCGCGGGCAACGAGCTTCAAATGGGCGAGGACGAGAACACCTACGGAAGTAATCCTATATCGCTCACGATTACAGGCGAACAGGGAACGAGCCTTGTAACAAACCCCGACGTCAGGGTAGACGATTACAGCGTGGAGTGGACGTTTGACGGTTTCCGTACTCTCGACGGCTCGCCGACAGGTGAAACAGGAAATTTATACTGCGACAGCTACGCGCTTCTCAAAACAACCGATACGACGCACGGTACGGCGGTAGACTTTACGTTAAAGCGCACAACGGCGAATTATTACGGCAGAGTTACGGCGAAGGTTACATATAACGGCAAAACGCTTGAAGTGTCAGAACCGCTCGTGCTTCTTGGCGATAAAACAAAGGACAGTGCGGTGATTTTACCGAAGGCGGGTTACACGTCGGACTACAACAAGTACGACAAGGCTCTTGCGGGCTACACGCTCACGACCGGTTCGGACGTTTTGTTCGATAAATGGTCGGCTGATGGCTCAGACGGTAAGCATTATGAGTTTGGCTCGGACAGCACGGGAAATCATCTGCGCTTTATCCGTAACGGCACAGGTAACAGTGCCTACGGCTATTATGAAATAGGCGATATATCAAAGGAAACAGTGTTTGAACAGGACGTGCGTTTCTCAAACAGCGGAAATGTTCAGTACACAGGAGGCGGCGCGACTTCGATTTCGTCAACCGCATTCACGCTCGCGTTTGACAGCTCAAAGCTCACCTTTAACGGCACGGAATTGTGCGCTGCGTCAAAGGACACTTGGTATAAGGCGGTAATACACGCTGATCCGACTACCAAGAAAGCAACGGCGGTGATATATGATATGAACGGCTCAGAGCTTGGAAAAACAAGCGAGGCGGTTGATTTTGTAAATAATGATTATACAAGCGGCAATTATTACAGATTAAATCCGGCGAAGGCGGCGAACGCGTCAATTGATGTAAACAATGTCGTAATCCGAGAGGCACAGATTGACGAGAATAGCTTTACCGTAACACCTGCGAGCGCAACGGCAAGCATACCCGACAGCGGGACGCAGACCGTCGCGATAACCGCATCGGCAAAAACTACGGACAGCACGGACGCACTTGGAAAAGCCGAGTGGAGCATAGACGACGAATTTGCCGAGGGCGTGAGCATAGCGTCAAGCGGAAATCAGAGCGCGGTACTGACGATTGACTCTGCGGCGTCATCTGGAGAGCTGCCCATACGCTGCACGATTGGCGGTAAATCAAAGGTAGTTACGATAAAGCTTACCGGCACGAAGGACTCTATAACGTTCACGAGCGTACCGACAGGCGTGCAGGTAGGTACTTCCGCAACCTATTCGGCGGTACTGCGCGACGGTAGCGGAAATGATAAATCGGATACAGTAACCTACGCACTTTATAACGCGGACAATACAGCCTCAGTCACTTCGACAGGAATAACTCTTAATTCAAGCACTGGCGAACTGACGGTTTCCGATACAGCCGAAGCGCAAATTATTGGTATTCGCGCAACGAGCGGTGATATAAGTAAATTTGTAAGAGTTAATATATACAATCTCAAATTCGTGTTCGGAACGGATACCGTAACAGACGGCTATACGCCGATTAACGCTTCAACCGTGTACAGCGATAACCGCGGCTACGGAATTGAAGGCTCGGCGACATCGGGCGCAGACGGCGGAACACTGTCAAACCTGACGTTTAAGGTAAAACTTGAAAAGGGCAAGGTATACACGGTTACAACGAAATACAAGGGCAGTATTGTGTGCGAAAAAATCAACTCATCTCTCACCGGCTTTGAACGGACAAAATCGGCTCTTGAAAGCGACACCTACGATGTTGCGGTATTCGGCGATGATATTATGGATATAAGCGTAGGCGCGGACAGTGAGATAGCGTCGGTTGAAATTACACCGGTCACAAAAACAGCGGCTCAAAAGCCCGATTGGTGGACAATAGGCGATTCAACTGTTCAGCAGAATGGCTCGTGGGGCTACACAATCGCGTCAACGGAAACAACTGATTTATCGAAATACCCCGAACTTGCCGAGGTTATAGGCGGTTTCCATAACAGTGGAAAAGCTGGAGAACAGCATAAAAACTTCTACTCAAACGGCAGATTGAACGCTATTCTGACTCAGATGAACCCCGGCGACATTGTTTCAATAAGCGGTATGGGCACAAACGACTCATCAAGCACAAAGGAGCAGTTTAAGGGATATGACAAGGCGTATGTGGACGCGATAATTGATATGGGCGGCTATGTAATCTTAGGCTCATACACGCCGACAGGCAACTATGGCGCGACAGCAGGCAAGGTCTATGACGCGGACACGATGACCTTTAAGGGCAAGAGGACAAACGCGTATGACCAAGCGATACGCGAGCTTTACGACGAAATAAAGGACAATCCGAACGTACTCGGCTTTGTTGATATAGGACAAATGGCGGACGATAAAATGACCGCGGACGTGAAAGCGGCATATGACGCGGCAATCGCAGACGGAGAAACAGCGGCACGCGCTGCTGCGAACGCAAAGGCGGATGAAATGATGGCGTGGTGGAAGGACTATAACCACTATTACACTACATTTTCAAATTATATCCTACCCAACATAACATCCGAGGTCGCAAAGTTAATAAAAACTATAAATAATTGAGAGGAGAGAGAAAAATGAGGAAAAAGCTGAGTATGCTTTGCTCGCTTATGCTGACGGCTCAAATGATATTGTCGCTGATAGTTACGCCGGTATTTGCCGAGGACGAGGTTTATACCGTTCCCGAGTCGGCGCATCAGACATACAATATGAATTTGGACTGGAAATTCTATGATGCCGGAACAGATGCGGAAATCTGGACGGCTATGTCGACGGCGGACAAAAACGGCAAAAAGTTTTATGAAAAGGACTATGACGACAGCGAATGGGAGAGTGTGAGTATTCCCCACGCTCCCGCCGGACTTACGGCATTCAAGAACAATATAACCGATGGATCGGGAAGCTATCTTCGCGACGTGCTGCTTTACAGAAAGACGTTTACCGTTCCCACAAGTGCGACAGGCAAGGTGTTTTTCGAGCTTGAGGGTATACGTCAGGCGGCATATGTGTGGGTAAACGGAGAGGCGGTCGGCTATTACGAAGCAGGCATTACCGCGATGGGCTTTGACATAACGAAATACGTAACGCCCGGCGAAACTGCGGTTATAGCAATACTGAACGACGGCACACTTGCGAGAAATACAACAGGCAGAATACCGTTTGAAACAGTCCCCGGAGAAAAGTGGGGCAGCAGCTATACGCCCGATAACTATAAAACAATCGTAGGAAACGGCGCGGCATTTCAGTGGAACACGACCGATTTTAACGAGGCACAGATTGGTCTTGTGTACGACGCGTATCTGCACGTAACGAGCGATGTTTACCAGACGTTTCCGCTCTATAATAATTTGAAAACAACAGGCAATTACATATATGCGGACAACTTCAATATCCGCGCGAAAAAGGCGACGCTTAACGTAAAAGCGGAAATCAGAAACGAAAGCGCGGCGGACGGCAGCTACACGCTTGAGGTTGCGGTAGTAGACCACAAGGGCAAGCTTAAATATAATTTCACAAGCCAAAGCGTTGAGGTCAAAAAAGCGTCCGACGCGGGTGTTGTATATGAAACAGCGGTGGAGAGCGAGGTATACGGCGACGCAGCCGGCAACGGCGTAGGACTAACAAAGGTAAACACGCCGGACGTTACATATATAACGGCAAGCTATGACGCATCGGACGTGCGTTTCTGGTCAACGGACGACCCGTATTTATACACGGTTTACACTATACTTAGAGACTCAAATGGAAACGCTGTTGATGTTCAGAAAAAGGATACGGGCTTCCGCAAAGTCAGCTATGACAAGGACAACGGCGTACTCATAAACGACAAAGCCGTATGGCTTACGGGCTACGCGCAGCGTTCGACAAATGAATGGGCGGTTATCGGTATCGCTCCCGACTGGCTTCAGGATTACGATATGGCTCTGCTTAAAGAAAATAACGCGAACTTCATCCGCTGGATGCACGTCGCACCCAAACCCGCCGAGGTTCGCTCGTCGGACAAATACGGCGTTGCGGTGGTGTGTCCCGCCGGGGATAAGGAGGGTACCGCGCCGGACGGCAGACAGTGGTCGCAGCGAACAGAGGCTATGCGCGACGCTATGATTTACTACAGAAACAGTCCGTCGGTGCTTTTCTGGGAAACTGGCAACAGTCCTATGGGAACGCAGGCGAAAGCGGAGGAAATGGCTAATCTGCGTGATACAATAGACCCAAAGGGTATGCGCTTTATCGGCGCGCGTTCGACCGAAAGTGCAAATGAACTCAATTATGATTATAACTACGCCGGTACCATGTGCGCCGGCCCGGAAACCGCGCCGAGTGCTATGGCTCAAAACGGTAAATACGGACCGATAATGGAAACGGAATACGCGCGCGATGAAGCACCGCGCCGCGTTTGGGATGACTATTCGCCGCCCGACTACGATTATGTAAACAAGTACATATCAAGCGGCGGCAAGGAGGACGGATATGACGTATGGGATCATACACAGGAGAGCATAACCGTTGCGAATGTCAAGGACTACGGCTCGAATTTTTACGCAAACAGAGCTGGACAGGGCAAGAGTATGTATTCGGCGGCGGCTATGATGGTATGGTCGGACTCGAATATGCACGGCAGAAACAGCGGAACGGAAAATGACCGAACCTCGGGACGCGTTGACGCGGTACGTCAGACTAAGGAGATGTTCGAGGGTACGAAAACGGCGTTTTCAAGCGGTGCGGACGTACATATTATAGGTCACTGGAGCTATCCTGCCGTTTCGGACGATACATATAATTATTTCCTTACGACCGACGCGGCGACAGCCAAAGGTCAGACATATCAGGCGTATACAACAGAGAAAGCCAAGCGCGACCCGACAAAGAAAACCGTTTATGCAATCGGAAGCGCACAGGTAAAGAAAATCGAACTTTACAGAGTTGATGGAAATACCGAAACGCTCATAGGAACAGATGACACGGCGGATTCGGGATTCGTATATCAGTTTGACAATATAGACGTTACCAAAGGCGACGCGGTTATCGCGAAAGCGTACAACGCGCGCGGAGAACTCATAACGACAGATGAGATACAGCGAACCTACGACGCGGCGGGAATTACGCTTGAGGCTGTTACCTCGCCCGATGGCTGGAGAGCGGACGGCTCGGATATAGCGTATATTGACGTTAAAGTAGTGGATAAGAATGGCAATGTATGCGCACTCAATTACGATAAAATAGAATTTGAATATTCGGGCGACGGTGTGTATTTGGGCGGCTATAATTCCGGTATGGGTACAAACTGTTTCCAGAATACCGCTGCGTCAGAGGGCATATCGCACTATTTCGGCGGAGTGAAGGACGGTATTTCGACAATAGGCAAGAATTATGTGTACGCCGAAAACGGTACAAACAGAATATTTGTGCGCTCAACAAGAACAGCAGGAGAATTTACGCTCACGGCAAAAATGGGCAACATTACATCAGAGCCTGTAAAAATTACGTCAAAATCCGTAAGCAACGAAAATGGTCTTACAACGCTTATGCAGTCGGGCATTACTCCCGAGGTCGGTGAACCGCCCGCGGAAAATACGGTCACAGCGTTAAAACCACTTATGCTTGCAAAAAAGGATATTGACTGGTCGAAGGTAAAGATTGAAAAAGAAATTGATACAAATGTCTATTACATCATAAAGGTAAACGACGAGGAGTTGACAGTTGCAGATGCGGCGAGAGCAAGACTTGGGACAATGAATAAGGTATTTGGACCAATTTTACCGATACTTGACAAGATAGGTTATCAGTACAACTATGACGAAGCTTCAAGGACGTTGTCTTTTGCTAACGGTTCAAATAATTATGTTGTTACGGTAGGCTCAAACGAGATTGTTATAAACGGCACGGACAGAACCGAGATTATTCAGGAGCCGCAGATTATAGGCGATACGCTGTTTGTATCACTCGCGGCGGTGCTTTCTTACGCGGGAGTCGGCGTTACACAGGACGATGAGAATAAGGTTGTAAATATAACGTACAATGCGAACTAAAGGAGGCGAGTGAAAATGAGAAAAATATTATCAGCAATTCTTTCGGTGACAATACTGGTGGGCTGTATATCGCTTCCCGTGTTCGCGGATTATACGGCAGCTGAGTATGATGCTGAGCTCTTAAGTGAAACATATGACAGCGGTACAAAAACAAACTCAATAGACAATTCCTCCGCACTTTATGCCGAGGATAAAACTGCGATATTTACATTGTCGGACAATACAACGCTTACAAAGGAGTTTTTCCTATCGTTTGACTTTTGCTTTTACACCGACAGTGATGACGCGGTAAACGGCGTTATCAGTATTGACCAAAAAAAGAGCAACGGCGACACAAATAAGCAAGGACCACTGTTTTCATACAGCAACGGACAGCTCCGCACGCAGACAGGCAGTGACAAATATGCAAATTTGGGCGAAATATCGCCCGACACTTGGTACACGGCGGAATTAGAGGGTAAAATGGTCGTGACAAGCGCGAAAACGGCGTTCAGGCTATATAAGCACGAGAACGGCGAGAAAACGCTTGTAAATCAAACGGACGCGCTTGATATGCGTCAGTTCTACGCGGGTAGCGGCAACGGCAATCCCGACAGAATGTTCGCTCAGGGCGGCGTCGGAATTGATAATGTAAAGCTTATTCAGGAATATCCCGACACAATAACAATAATGCCCGAAAGTGAGCAAATCAACGCGGGACAAAGCACTGCGCTTGATTACACGATGACAAGAGCAGGCACGGAAACGACTAAATATTCTGTAGCGTGGTCGATATATGATGAAACAAATACAACAGAGATTACCGACGGCAGTATTAAGATTGAGAACGGCGCTCTAATCTCCCAAATGAGCAATACTGACCTAACAGTGACAATACATGCGACGGCGGTTCTGGGAGAAAAAACGCTTATCGGCACGCTGCCGTACACAATCAAGGGCGTGTCAACGCAAGACGAGAAGTTTGACGAAATCACTATTGTGGGTGACGACGAGGTTAAAGCCGGAACATCAACACAATATGCCTTTACCGCAAAGAAAAATGGATCTGACGTTACCGACACGATAACAAATGATGATGTGGAATGGTCTGTATATAATGCGGCGAACCTCAAGATTAACGGAAACAAGGGGATAACGGTTGAGAATGGCACACTTACAATCGACGGCGGCGTAATCGCGCAAGACATAACGCTTAGAGCGTCTACTCCGAACGGGGCGGTGTACGGCTCAAAAACCGTAAGCATTGGATTTTCGGATGCGCAGACAGAAACGATACTTGGATATAACGCGTGCGAGGAAACGCTTGCGGGAACCAAAACGGTCGTCTCGATAGACGGCTCAAACGCGTATCAGGTCGGCGACGCGGCGTTAAGACCGGAAACAATGACCTTTAGTGCGAGCGCGGAATATGTTTTGACCGAACTTGACGTTAAGTTTGCAGAGGAGGATTCGGGCTTTACGCTGTCGAACACGAGCAGCAATATGAATACGGGTATAAGACGGCATAACGGCAAAATCAGCGTTCAGACTGCGTCAAGTTCATATACGGATTTAATGGATGCGGACGCGGATTCGTGGTATCATTTTGAGATTGTGTACTCACAGGCACAGAATAACGCATCAGTAAATATTTACAAATACAATGGAGACGGCACACTTGGCGAACGAAATACCTTTGCTGACGTGAACACGAGAAACAACAAAGCGTATAATGTGCTGTATCTTGAAAAAAACACCTGTATTGATAACGTAAAGGTATCGGTGCCTATCGCTGATTCTGTCACGCTTACTTCGTCCTCAAATACGGCAGCAATTGGCGGAACGGTGCAGATAACGGCGGAAGCGTCAAGACTCGGACTTGATCTTATTAATTTTTCGGGACTTGAATGGTCGGTGCTTGACAGCGATAATATGCCTATTATTGACGGCACGGTAACAATCAGCACCACGGGACTTTTAAAGGTCAGCTCGTCCGCGTCTGCGCAGACAGTAAAGGTACAGGTCAAATCAGGCAGCTATACAGTGTCGACTGATATTGAAATTATACAAAGCGACATTTTTACGGTAAACAATATCGGCATAAACGAGGAGGGTACAAAAATAGTAAAGCTGTATGTGGAAAAGATGCTCGACTATGATGACGATATGGTAATTCTTCTCGCATTTTATAATTCGGACGGGATACTCACAGCAGTGCACACATTCAGCGGCTACGGAAGCAATTATCAGTTCGGTGAAAACGAAATAACGGTGGATTGGGAAATTCCGTCTGACTTTAATCCCGAAAAGGACAAGGTAACTTCATTTATATGGTCAAGCCTTTAAAATTATATATCAGTAAAAATTTGGCGTAGAAAAATGTAATCATCGGAATTTTTGAACGGCAGAAGTTATTTGGAAATGATACAATATATACAGAAGATTAGGTTTATACCGAGGGAACAGGCAACTGTTCCTTCGGCTGAACGTTTAATTTCAGAAAAAATCTCTTTACTTTAAACAAAAAAGAATCCTCTCTCTCTTTCTTTTTGATTAGCTATAAAATCAAGTAAAGGGATTCTTTGTGGAATTAAACGGAAAGAACATTATAAGATTAAGGAGGAACACTTATGTTTAATTTAAAACGCGCGGCAGCACTCACGCTGTCGCTTGCTATGCTTTTGCCGACCGTTCCTACGGCAGTAAGGGCAGAGGAAACAAATACATGGAAGTTCGATTTGGGGTACGCCGATTATGTCGAGGACGGCTATATCAAGGTAACGCCAGACATGAATTATTTCGATAATACAGTAGACGAACTTCAATTCGGTTTTCTCGGAATTACGGACAAGTCGTATTCCGAGAGCTACAAATATGACGGCTACACCGTTGCAAAGGGACAGAAAATAACGCTTAAAGCGGGCGGCACACAGAGCAGCGACTCGGCGAATAGCGACTACATAGCCGTACCGTCCGCATCGGAATATCTGCCCGAGGGAGCGTCTTCTTATGAGGGACGCTATCCTATCCGTTTTGCCATGAAGGTAACGCCGAAAACGTATTACACGGTTAAGGCGACGTTGGCTAATTCAAGCGCAACCGAAAACGCGGTTATAAGCCTGCAATCGGAAAAACGTCATATTATCGACAATAATATTGAACTTGAACCAAATCAAACAAAGACATATACATTCAATGTTGATGTGGAGGATTACCGCTACAAGTCCGAAAAAACGGCTTACGAGGATGATATGCTTAACATTATTGTCGCGGGTAAAAATGCTGCGATTGCTTCTCTGGAGGTTACAAAGCACGAGCAAGTGTCGGGCAAAATCAACGGCGCAGAAACGACTGTAAACGACGGCGTTACACTGTGGTGCTGCGACGATTCCACGGGCTGCGACCAAGTCGGCGCAGTGCCGTATTTCGAATTGCAAAATTACGCCGGAGTTTGTCAGGAGCTTTCAAAGTATGTGCCTGACAGTATCGCTGTGTCAAATCAGGGTGAGGGTGGTCTTGCGACAAATGATACTGCGCATTTGGCGCAGTGCTATCTGAAAGAGGGCGACTACCTCTATGTGCAGTACGGTCATAACGAAAACAGCGCGGAGGACTACAAGTCAAATCTTGAAAACTACTACACAACGGCTCACAAGGCGGGCGCGAAGCTGATAGTTGTAAGTCCTGTCGAAAGGCATAACACTTGGGACGAAACAAGCCAAATGTATAAATTCGGCTTCGGCAGTTATATTACCGCGGCAAAAGATTTTGTAGATACTAAAATAAGCAACGGTGCGACAGATATTGCGTTCGTTGACCTTAACACTGAATATATAGAATGGATGAATACAGAAATTGCGAGAATTAACGGCATTAACGAAAATATATCCAAGCAGGACGCGATTGAGTTTTATTACCGCAGCGTAAAGGGCAGCAAGGTTGACACAACCCATGTAAATGACGCGGGTGCGGATCAGGGTGCAATAGCGTTCTTTAAGGCGGCACAGAAGGTCTATGATGAGGGAAAAGACGCTGACGCTGGAACAAACGCAAAAATTCAGTCGGATGTTTTGGCGGGTCTTGTTACCAATTGGCATAGCGAAAGAACAGCGTACACGGTATCTGATGATGTGATACTTGCGGGAAAAGCACCGAACTCCTATTGGGATACTCCGGTAACGAACACGGTGCCGTATAAGTATGACATCGCCGTAACGGACGCGCAGACGGAGACGTCGGAAGAAAACGGAAAGACATTAAAGTCTGTTACCCTGCGCGTACAGAACGACCTCAATTCCTATGCGAAAGCTGTTGTGACGGTTACATCGGGGGAAGAAATAAAGAAATACTATTCGACAGGAGTTGTTGACAACACTGCCGATACAAAGGGAACGCTTAAAACCTTTACCGAATTTTCAAGCACGGACAGCAAGGAAGCCGAAACGGTGGCGGTTACAATCCCCGATGGCGCAATTTGCACGATTCAGGCATACGAAGCGGATTTAACCGATTGGACGGTAAACGAAAGTGCACCGTATTCAATCGTCTATACGGTAAAGAACGTAACAGGCACGGTTTTAACTGAGGACGGTGCGGATATTGCGGATTGGAGTAGCGGCGGCAGCGCGGGCAATAAAATTACAGCCGTAACAGATGAGGAAAATACCGACGCGCCGTATATGAATGTCACAAAAAGTAGCAGCGGCAGTAGCGCGTTCAAAAAGACCTTTGACACAAATATTACCGGCGGAATGGCGAATGTAAAGCTTAAAATGCGCTATAATTCGGGCTATGTAAGAATGTCAATCGCAAATGCGACGAACAGCGGTGCGACATATTTTATGAATTTAATAGATGCTCTTACGATTAACGACGGAAAAATAACGATAAACAACACACAGATAAACACAAACACCTCCGATACACCGAATATCGTTAATGCCGGCGACTGGTTTGATATTGACTGCATTATAGATTATGACAACGGCATAGCGAGCATTTCTGTCGCCGGAAGCAATTATGTGACGGTTGACGTGAGCGGACTGCAAAAGAATACCACAAGTATGCTGCCCGTTACCTGTTTCGGCTTTGAAACGCCGGACAGCAAGTCCGACAAGGGCTATGACTGCGACATAAAGGACGTTTCAATTACTACGATAGAGAGAACGGACGCTCTTCCAAAGCAGGCAGTTACAGCAAAGGTGAACGATGCTCTTGCTGGAACGGTAACGATAAATGGAGAAGCGGCAGAGAGCGCGGAAATAACGCGCGGCGAAGCCGTAACGTTTAAGGCAATCCCGAACGAAGGTTACGAATTTGTAAATTGGACGGACGAAAGCGGCGCGGGAATAGGGACGGCGGAAACTTACGCGATTTCAAGATTATATGAGGGCGTTTCAATAACGGCGAACTTCAAATCCTCCTATGGCGAGGGCTACATGGTACAAAAAATCGCCGGACTTTCGGACGATTTCGAGGGTACAGCGGCAGACGGCACAACGCCGAGTAATATTTTCGGGGTAACGGAAAAATCAATTTTCGGAGATACAGTTTCAATTTCAGGTTCACATTCAATAGTGCCTACAAGCGATAAAAATAGTGCGAGTATTTACGGCAATGTTCTCGCGATAAGCGTTGGCTCAACAACGACATTAAACGCAAGTGTTGACGCAATAGAACTCAATGAGCGTCAGACGGCAAAAATCTCGCTCGAATCGGCGAACGGTTATCTTGGCAGCAACAGAGCAGGATATACTTTTAAAATACTCGATAGTTCCGATACGGAAATTGTCGGTTTTGATTATGAAAGCGCAAGCTGTAAAATAAACGCAGTCCGTATAGGAGGCACTGCGGTGACAACGGATATAAATGGAACAGCTTTTTCGGCTTTCAGCTTTAATCAGGCTAATGCTGTTGGAGACCGTGACTTTACAAAGCCGATTGATAGCATAGAAATAGAAATCGGCGGTGATAAAAATGTAATAATAAAGTTCAATCGTTACAGCAGCGGGAATCTTTCAACAACTTATACATATACGGGAACTCTTTCGGAAGGAAACACCGTTTCGCTTAAATCCGTACAGGTAACAAAATCAGCTTATAATTCAAGTAACAGAGACAGGTCGAGTGTTATTGACAACATCAAAACGCTGCTTGTAACTGCGCCTGAGACACACAAACTGACTGTTGAGGCAACGGATATAAAAGAAAATACGGAATTAAATCCGACAGTCACTTTGACCGATAGTAACGGAAACGAAATAACTGATGACTTTACCGCACTTTACGGCACATATACCTATAAAGCGGAGCTTGACGGCTATCATACCGCCGAGGGCAGGGTCTCAGTATATGACCAAGATGAAACGCTTACACTTGAAATGATACCGAATACATTGAGCGCGGTAAGAAGCATTGACGAAAAGGGAAGTGTGCTGAAAACGACCGTTGCTGACAGTGCGGAGGACACGGTTGTATATTATCCCGCAATTATACAGAGCGGAGATAAATATTACAAGACAACCGCGAACACAACTGCGCAGGATGACGGCAATAAATACAGCTACGGCAAATATTCCTCGTCGGCGGCAATATCCGACGTAGCTTATACCGAACTTTCAAACTGCGTTTATTATGCGGAAGCAGAGAATATTTTAACTGGTGTTACAAAGACCGGAACAAGCTTCTCACAGGGGAAATCGCGTCTTAATGTTGAAGGCGGTTTTAAAACCGATACGCTGCCTGCAGGAACATACGGAGTTTATGTAGGAGCCTATATGGATAGCAATGGCAACGCGCATGTATATGTAACTCCGCCCTCGGGGACAAAGAGTGACAGAGTAGTCAGCAAGAACAGTTACAGTGTAGTCGGAAGCGAATTTACCTTAGCGAACGAGGGGGCTTTTACGATAACGAATAACTGGTATGGAAATCTTCAATTCGACTATATCTATATTTTAGCCCTTACGCCGCAGGACGCACCTGAAATCGCAATTGATTACGAAAACGAAACTCTGACGGGCTTTGATACAGACGGAAGTTACACGATAGGAGGCAGTGCAATTACTCCGACAGACGGAAAACTTGCAATTGACGCGTCATATTTCGGCAAAACGCTTTCAATAGTGAAAAAGGGAGACGGCTCGACTACAGCCGACAGCGCGGTGAAGTCACTGGCAATACCCGCGCGTCCCAATATATCCTCACTTGCCATTGACAACAGCATGGAGCAGGTCACTGTTCCGACAGGCTATTACTACGGAACAACAAGTGACAGTTATGAGGATATTACAACAGTCGGCATGGGTGCGGGTGTTACGGTAGAACCAAGCAGAAATATCTATATTTATAAAGCCGCCGTAACCGAAGGTGATGAAAAATCGTTCAAGAGCGAAGTGCTGACATTAACCGCTCCTGTACGGGAAACAACTCCGAGTATAACTATTGATTACGAAAATGAAACGCTTTCAACAACAACGGATATTCAGTATTTGAACGGCTCAGATTGGACGGGTTGCACCGCTGGCATGGCGGCGACAGCGTTTGGCTGGAACGGTACGGCGGAAACAAAGGTTAAATTCCGCGCATCGGCAACAGATGATAATTATGCGAGCGAGAGCACGGAGGTGACAATTCCTGTGCGCCCGTCTGCACCCACGGACAGTGAAGTCGAAATTGACTCTCCGACCTCTATAAATGGCAAGGGTAGTATAACGGCAAAAATTGACGGTTTGGAATACAGTTTGACAGAAAACGGAACATATACCGCATTAACAAAAGACACTGCTGTGGATATTGACGGCGGCACGACGGTTTATGTCCGCAAGTCGGCGATGAGTACGGTGTTCAAGAGTGCAAGTAGTAGTGTAACAATTCCTACATACACAAAAAAGACGTTTACCATAACCTTTGACACGGATGGTGGCAGTTCGGTGGCAAGTCAGACGATAACCGAGGGCGAAAGGGCGACTATGCCCACAGAGCCGACAAAGACGGGATATAAGTTTGTAAAATGGCAAAAGGACAATACTGACTATGATTTTAATACGGCGGTTGAGAGCAATATCACGTTGACTGCTGTATGGGAAATCAATAAGTATAATATAATGCTTGCAGAGGGACTAACGGAGAAGGCGACAGTCGAGGTTTTGGGCGACAAAGTTACCGCGGGAGAGAATAACACATGGACAGCGGAGTACGGCTCGACATTCACGGTTACAATTACCGCTAAGGGCGAAAATGTATATACGGAAGATTCTGTTCAAGTATCGAATACAACAAAGAACGGAGAAAATTATACTGTCGGCACGGCGGATATGGTAATTTCCGCTTCATTCACGGATAAGACATACAGAGTTACAAAGTCCGTGTCTATCGAAAACGGTGATATTTCATTCAGCGGACTGACCGATGGCAAAGCAAAAGCGGGTACGACAATTACCGTAACGGCAACTCCGACCGACAATACATATAAGCTCACCGCTCTTACAGTAAGCTATACGGACACGGAAGTGAGAAATATTGATATTCTTTCCGAGAAGTCGTTCACCGTTCCGTCGGGCGTTGTGGGAGATATAACGGTAACGCCGACATTTGCGCGCAAGACTGTTGACCATATTATGATAACGCCCAAATCAACGCAGATTAAGCAGGGTACGAGTGGCAATTTTACAGCCGCGATTTACGCGGATGATAACACAGACCTTACGTATGTATACAAAGACAGCATTTCGTGGAGCATTGAAATAGCTAACAGCGGAACAAAGGAAACGGGTACGGCTATTACTCCCGATTCAACCGATAAAAACAAAGCAATGCTTGCGGTCGCATCGGCACAGTTGAAGGACAATGCGATTACCGTAAAAGCGACAATAGGAGAAAAAGTCGGAACGTCAACTGTCACAGTAACAGATGCAGATGTATACGCGATAACCATCGCGGACGCAGTCAAGGATTACGTTTCCACAGATCATAGTACCGCTGCGGCGAATACGACAATTACGATTTCACTAATTGAAAAGAACGGCTATCGCGTAAAAGACGGTACGCTGAAGGTTACAAAGTCGGGCAATACCGCAGTCACTGTAATAAACAACACATTCACAATGCCCACCGAGGCAGTTACAATCACGGCGGAACTTGAAAAAATAAACTATACGATTGAAACATCAGCTACAAACGGTACAATTACTGTGACGGACGGTAAGACAAGTGCGAATGTCAGTGATGAGATTAGATTCACGGTTTCGCCGTCAACAGGCTATCAGCTTAAAGATGCCAGCATTAAGGTAAACGACGGCGCGGTAAGCGTATCGGAGAGCGGCGGAACATACACGTTTACAATGCCGGCGGAGAATGTTACGATTACGGCAGAGTTTGAAGCGCAGACGTACACAGTCACATACAACAAAGACGGCGGTACGATTGAAAATGAGAGCAATTATACAAGCTATACCTATGGCGTAGGGCTGACGTTGCCGCTACCGACCAAGAGCGGTTGTACCTTTGACGGCTGGTATGACGGCGAAACAAAGGTGACGGAAATAAGCACGACGGACACTGGCAACAAGACATTTACCGCACATTGGACATCAAATGAACAGCCGCCGACAACCTATACCGTTATAATTACAGGCGGAAAGGGTATTGATAACGTCAAACTCGGTACAAAGGACGGTACAAAGAGCGGCAACACCTATACCTTTACGGATATTGAAGCAGGCGAATATATATTCGACGTAACATACACGACGGGTTACGAGAAAGCGGCGGATTCACCATCGGGCATCACGGTTTCGGCTGGAAAGCAGACGGAAACAATTTCGGCTCAAAAGAAGAAGTACACCGTAACCTTTAAGATTGAAGGTCAAGAAGATACTACGGTTCAGGTAGAACACGGTTCAACTGCCGAAAGACATGCCCCGCAGAGCCCAACAAAGGAAGGTTATCATTTTGTTGGTTGGGTTAAGGGCACGGACACAACACAGGGGGTTGTTATGACGTGGGACGAGATTACCGCAAACGGCACCATTTACACGGCAAAATTTGAAGAAAACGCACCTGATACAGTTACAGTCACATTCAGTGCGGGCGAGGGCGGCACGCTTACGGGCAATGTTTCAAAGACAATCACCAAGGGCGGAAGCCTTGCATTTGCTGACATTCCGACAGCCTCAAAGACAGGCTATGACTTTATAGGCTGGAGCGACGGCACGACCACATATACAGTAACAGAGCTTCTTGATAAGGATATAAATGAAAATACAACATTGACGGCGCAGTATACTATAAAGCAGTTTACTGTAACCTTTGATACAGACGGCGGTGACGCGATTGACGCGGTAACGCAGAACTACAACACAACGATAACGCTGCCGACGCCGACGAGAGAAGGATACACATTCGTTAAGTGGAACGATGGCATGACCGACTATAACGCGGGCGACAGCTACACAATCACAGGCGATGTAACTCTGACAGCAAGCTGGACGCAGAACGTACAGCCACCGACACCGACATATCTTGATGTACTTGACGCGTTTGCCGACAAGCTTACTATTGAAAAAATCACTGATGACGCGGGCATAACACTTGTAATTACACCGATAAATGGTGAAACATTGCCAATGCTCAAAATGTACAGCGCTGCATACTGCGCAGACGAAACACTTGCAAGCGTCACTCTGCAGGAAATTACAGTCGGTACGGACGGCAAGGTAACGATCACTTTGGCAAATCCGAACTTGACACCGACGGGCTTGAACTTTAAGTTCTTTTTGTGGAATGATAAGATGGAGCCGATTATTGATACAATAGGCAATGCCGATGGATTTTTCGAAGAATAAAAGATTAGTAAAAACCCGACGCAAAAAGTTATTATTACAGGAATTTTTGAACGGCATTAACTGTTCTTTGATGGTATAATGACTATAATACACGAAAATCTGAACGAAAGGAAGTCTATAAAATGAAAAAGTTTATTTCAATGATTTTATCCGCTGCGATACTTCTTGAGGGAGCGGTCAGTGTATTTGCGTCAGGTGACAGCAGAGTAAGTATAACAAACCCACAGCAAACCGACACGAAACTGACATATACCGTAAATATTTCCGACGGAGAAAGCGGGGTTTTGATTGGAGCAATGTACAATTCAGACAATGCGCTTATTGAGGTGCGCGAGTTCGGAACGGATGCGGAGCAGACGGCAAGCTTTGATTTGCCGGAAACGGCGGAGGGCGGAACAGTGAAATTCTTTTTATGGAATTCTCTTGCGGGAATGAAGCCGCTCGGCTCTGCTGCGGAAGCAAATTGGTACAAAAACGTAAAACCGACGTTATCACCGTCCGCACCGCCGACTGACTCCCCTGTGCCTGAGTCAAATATAGAATTGGACAGAAGCACATACACACTTTATGTCGGCAACAGTAGGACACTGGACAGCAGTGACACCGCATGGAAGACAAACGGAGATTATTTCACACTGAACGCGGACGTATTAACCGACAATTACGGAGAAAACGATATTGAATGGTCAGTAAGCGACGAGGAGATAATCAAAATAAAATCCTCCAATGACGGTACAGCGGACGTGCAGGCACTCCGCACAGGCTTTGCCGATGTGTACGCCTCAATGCCCGACGGCGGCAAAGCCGTATGCCATATTTGCGTAATAGACAATTACTGCCGTCTGACGGTACAAAAAATTGAGTTTAACATAGACAATTTAACGCTTGCCATAAATGACGCAGCACAGGTTAAGCCTATTTTATACCCGAAATCCGTATACGACAACGGTATGCTTGATAAGACGCTTTCGTGGTCAAGCTCGGATGCGTCGGTAGCCGAAGTGTCGTCTGACGGAACGGTTACGGCGAAGTCTGCCGGAAAAGCTATTATAACAGCAGTCTCCGCGGATGTTGAACGTAAAGCGTCATTTAACGTAACCGTTAAAGACAGCATAGGCGCAACCGGCATTACGGCGGACAATGCAGAGATAAAGAATGTCAAGGTCGGAGAAACGGTACAGCTTTCGGCATCAGCGGACAGTGATATAATATGGAAATCCGAGAACAGCTTTGTGGCGGATGTTGATGAGAACGGACTTGTAACTGCGTATTCAAACAGCAATAAACAAGTTGTAACAAGTGATGGAGCAAAGGTCACAGAGGAAGCGGACACGGTTAAAATTTATGCCACTACAGCCGAGGGCGGATATATCGCAGAATTTGACTTGTGCATAAGCGATGCAGACGTTGATGTACAAAGCGTTGATATTGACGCAGAAAACATAGCACTTGCGGCAGGCACAACGAAAAACATTACGGCGGTAATCGCACCGGCGAACATATTGGAGCAGAGCGTTACATGGACTTCCGATAATGAAAGCATTGTCACGGTCGAAAAGACGGACAACACGATTTACGGCGCAAATCAAGCCGTTTTGACGGCTGTCGGCAGCGGTACGGCGCATATCACCGCGTCCTATGGCGGCAAGAGTGACAAGTGCACCGTTACGGTTACTGAAAGCACGGTAAAGGCGCATAGCGTGAGTGTTAAAACGTCAAAGGAGATTGATATTGACGAGGTGTATCAGCTTACCGCCTCCGTAGACGAAAACGTCACAAATAAGGAAATAATATGGCTTGGTACGAACGCCGATATTGCAACAGTTGACCGTGAGGGAAACGTGATGGGTTACAGTGCGGGAACGATAAAGATTTACGCGATAGCAGCCGACTCCTTGACCGAAGACGAAGTAACACAGTTAAAATCCCTCCGACATGATAAAAGAGTGATAGAGGAAAGCGATATAAGAGATATAATTGACGGCGCGATTTACAGCGTATGTGAATTGACGGTAAAGGATAGTTCGCCATATCTTAGAAATCTTCACGCGCCCGATGAGGCGATTACGGACTGTTCGGTAAATCTGCTGTGGAACAGAGCATCGTTGCTGCAAGCTGCGGACTTCAAAGAATATCGGGTATATCAGGATGATGAGCTTATTGCCGTTACAGATAATTTGGGCTATACAGTTGACAACTTATCGCCATCAACAGAGTATTCCTTTAAGGTTACGGCTGTTGATAATGCGTATAATGAAATCATTTCCGAAACGCTTAAAGTAACAACGGCGGAAAAATCTACTGTTATAAACGTGCTTGACTACGGTGCGCGCGGCGACGGTACAACGCTTGACACCTACGCTATACAGAGTGCGATAAACGCCTGCCCGAAGGGCGGTACGGTATGGCTGCCTGACGGAGTATATTATTCGGGAGCTTTATTCCTAAAATCAGATATGAAATTTAAGATAGACGGTATTCTTATAGGCAGTATTGACCCCAAAGACTATCCGCATATAATCTCGAAATGGGAGGGCTGGCGCAAGCTGCCTCAGACAGCCGATGAATGGGACAACAGCGAAACGGGCAGCGACAAATATCTCGAAGAAAACGAATACGCCCACTCCTCGCTTATAAATATTGGAGTTTATCACGAGGGTGAAAACTCGGTTACGGGCCCGTACAGCGCAGAAAATATTATAATATGCGGAAACGGTCAGATTAACGGAAACGGTTTCGCTCTGGCGTACAATGAGGGACCAAATCATAAGAAACGTGAAAATAATACGAGTTACTTTAAGGCTGATGCACCAGTAACAGACCCAACAACACGCGGAAAGACAATACTTCTGCATAACGCACAGAACGTATATATAAAGGATATATTGGTGTCGTACTCACCGTCGTGGACAGTACATGCGATTTACTGTGATAACGTCACGTTTGACAACATGAAGGTCATTTCACAGGGACGCGGCAATGTCGGCGAGGGCAGCACCGTAAAACTCGCAGGACATCTTTTTAACGGCGACGGCATAGACCCCGAAAGCTGTACAAACATAAATATATTTAACACATATTTCAGAACGGGAGACGACTCAGTAACGCTTAAATCCGGACGTAACCGTGAGGGCAACGAACTTGACAAGCCAAACGCCTATGTCAGAATTACCGACTGCGAAACTAATTTCTCGCTCGGCGGCTTTGGTACAGGCAGCGAAAATGCGGGCGGTGCGCACGATATACTGTATCAGAATTTGAAAGCAGATACTATGGCGATATACGGAATGTGGTTTAAGACTAACGAGGCGCGTGGGGGTCTTACGGAAAACATACAAATCCGCGATGTTGACCTTAAGAATGCGAATACAGCGATATGCATAAATCATACTTATTCAAGTTCGACAAACAATCCGGCAGCCGAAAAGCCCGTACTGCGGAACGTCACAATCGAAAACGCAAACGGCTCCGGCGTGTCGAAAGCATATAATTTTGAAGGCTTGTCGTCAAGTAAAATAGAAAACATAACAATACTCGGCGGCACGATAACTGATTCTTCCGGCTCATCCGTGAAATACGGAAAGAAGTTTGACATACGAAACGTCGGAGGTACAACGTGGTCGTGGAGCAACAGCGAGGATATAACCGTTTATATTGAGCGCATTGAAACTGATACAAAAATCAATATTTTGGATGAAATTGCGATAAAGAAAGTTGACAACGATAACAAGACTGTAACAGTTTATAAGGGTGCAACGGGACAAAATCTCCTTGACGGTGTAAGCTCACAGGAGGGTGGCAAGCAGACATATTCATTAAGCAGCGACTCTTTAGCAGAACTTGCAGGTAATGAAACACTTACAGTCACTTCGCCGGACGGCTCTTGTACAGAAAATTATACCGTCATAGTTTCCGATGAAGCAATGGACACAAGCTCATATATAATAGCGGAAAACTTTACAAGCACAACAGGCGACTGGGGCTTTACGGGTACAGGAAAGGCTGCGGTTGAGGATGACGGAACGCTCAGTCTGCTTTCGGATAAAAAGAACAACACATCGGTTACAAAGGAGCTTGACGTTGATATTTCATCGCAGAAAAAAATAAATATACGATTTGACTGGCAGTCACACGCGTCGGGCGGAAACGGATCGTATTTTGCACTCCGTGACGAGGAAGATAACCTGATTTTCGTAATATGGGGACACGGACAGGATAAATACGGAGCAATGTCCGTTTCAACAAAAGGGACGGATGTCGCGGATTTAGATAAACTTGAAACTCTTTCCGACGATAAATATAGAGTTAATCTCACGCTCGACTTTGATGCAGGTACAATCAGCGGAACAGTAACAAATTTAACCGATAACAAGGTTTTAAAGACATTCGACAGCGAAACTCTGTCCTGTTCGCCTAAAAATCTTGCGAAAATGTATGCGTATGACATATACGGCGCAGCAAGAATGTCACTTGACAACGTATATATTAAGGCAGTGGAATAGTGAGCAGCACGACAATTTAATATAAAAAATCTCTTTACATAGAAAAGGATTTCTCTCTTTCTTTTTTCGGTATTATGTTGTATAATGTCAGTGTAAAGAGATTTTTTGAGTGGAGGGTACGTCTATGCTTAAAATATTTTACGAAGCGACAGACTGCGTTTATGTATGCTATAACGAAAACTGCAAGTCGTGGGATATGCTCGGACAGCATTATCATAACACATACGAGATGTATCTGCTGACCGAAGGCGAACGGAAGGTATGCGTAAACGGACAAAATTATTTGTTAAAACCGTGGGAGCTGCTTATTATAGAGCCGTATCTTCTTCATTTTTTTCAAACGGGAACGGAATACATATCAAGGTACGTTATGAATATCCCACCGGAAATTTTGAACGGTTTTCTTGACGGTGATGAAATTAAATATTTGCTTAAAGGTATTCCCTCCTGCGTGATACCGCTTGAGGGCGAAACGCAGGATACTATAAAGCGTTATTTTATACGGACAAAGAGCTATAATTACAGGACAACGCCGCTTGCCGGAAAGCTTATGGTATGCTATATGGTACAGTTTCTTGATTATATAAACGAGCTTGCGGAAAAGGCAAGTACCGTATTTAATTCGGAAAGCCTTATAGTGCGTCCCGATATGCTTGAGGCTATTACGTTTATACATAATCATTATTCGGAGGAGGATTTCGGACTTGACGATGTTACGGAGCATATTCATATGAGTAAATCTCGGTTTTGCGAGGTATTCCGCCAGACTACGGGACAGACGTTTTTGAAGTATCTCAATCTTGTTCGGATTATGCCTGTTGAAAAGGAACTATGGACGACAAATAAATCTCTGACAAGGCTCGCGGAGGAAAACGGCTTTTCGTCCGTAGCGCATATGACGCGTGTTTTTCATTCGGTTTACGGCAAAGCACCGTCGGAGTATCGAAAAGAGGAAAGACTGAAAAAAGGAATTTTTGAACGATAAACACAAACAAGATAGGAATTTTTTTGTCGCGTAGAAATCCCTCACGTGCTAAAATTAAATTAAGAATAATATCGGCTTTTGCTTTAATTTTAGAGGGAGGAACGAACATGAAATTAAAAAAGGGAATTGTGGCAGTGGCACTTGCCGCAGTAATGGCAATCGGAAGTTTTGCACCGGTAAGCGCGAGCAATACTTATGATGAAACAAACAATACATACACTTGGAGCAGCAATGGTGAAACAAAGATAACGACAGCAAACAGTTCCATTACGGATGGACAACTTCAAATAAACATAGCCAGCACCAGTGACGGCATATACGGAACGGATGGACGATTAGTATGGTGGAACGGCGTAAATGAAAATGGTACATCAAACAACAGGAAGCTTGTTTTTAAGCCGGAAAAATCGGGCAGCGTAACAATGAAGACTGGCAAAATTGCGAGTGGTTCACAGTATTCGGCAGATATTGTTGTAAACGACGGTTCATCAAATGTTAAAGAGCAAAATATAACTGCTTATAAGAGTGACTTTACAAGTACTGAAGATGTGACATTTAATGTTGAACAAGGGAAAATCTATACGATTTATCCGGAAAAAAAGTCGGATAACAGCACTGGCGTGTATATCACTTCTTTTGCGTTTACACTTTCAAGTGAGCCGGCAGCAACACCAACCCCAACGGCTGAACCAACCCCAACG
>JBJEIW010000215.1:0-6864 GCA_051877435.1 Candidatus Ornithomonoglobus sp. | reverse complement strand
AAACGACATATACAGAGAAGGGGTGCAGCAAAACTTACGTTTTGCTACAGCCCCTCTGCAGTTATTATATCCAGTTATCAGCGCTTTCATCAATTTTTGTTTTCAAGATTTCTGCCAGCTCCTCAAAGGCAGGGATATACTTGTCAAAAATGAAATCAAGCATTTCCGAGATTTCATCCTCGTCATATATATGAACGGACAGGTTCCTTTTATTCAGCATATCGAGCCATGTACCGGCATCGTTAATAAAATTCACTCTGTATCCAAGCTTCAGGATCTCACGCGGTGAGCCGGATTCAGAGCCTGTAACAGAATGAAGTCTTAAAACCTCCTGCAATGCCTTCCACGCAAGCTCAAATGTAAGATTAAACTGCCCGATGATACCTGTTCTGTAAATCTCGTTTTCGTTCGCACTTTCTCTGTCCGCTTTCTTTAAAACGCCGAGACATTTCAAAAAATTATCCAGTTTTTTCATATATCACAACTCCATCCCGTTTAATTTCGTTTAAAAGCTCTTTATTTTTTGCTTTATCCAGATTCACAATATCAAACATCAAGAGTGTTTCCGCTTTCTCGTCCACATCAAGGGCAAACTCTGCTATATTCCCGCCGCTTACGGCAATGTCAATATCGCTGCGTTCTCTGTTGCTTCCTCTCGCCCGCGATCCAAAAAGAATTACCTTTTTTATTCCATGTTTTTCCGCGAACGCCTTAATATCACTTTCCGCTTTTTCAGGTAAACAATATTTCATATATACCTGCCCTCCGTCTCCGATATTATATGTTTATTATATCATAAAATCCAAAAGCTTTCAATAAAAATAAAACATTTTGAAGTAATATTTATAACCAAACACAAGAAAACAGCGTTTGCGCAAAATGCAGCCTCGCCGTCAGCTTATAGCTGATTATCAGGAACAGGCTCACCGAATATCGGGAAGCCGTCCTCGTCATATTCAATTACCTTTGCGTGCGCGTGGCGGTTGGGGTCGTAAAGAGGATCACCGTCAATTTCTTTATAATTGCGGCAATGATAGATCATTACGTCCTTATCCCCATCCACCGTAAAGCAGTTATGACCCGGTCCGTACTGACCGTTTTTCTCGCTTGTAGCGAATACCGGATGCTTCATTTTATGCCATGACTCCGGCTTTAACAAATCCGCGTCCTCATATGCCCAGAGCATTCCCATACAATAGCGCCAGCCTGTGTCCGACGCGGAATAGGTCATAAACACTCTGTTGTTTCTGTGCAGGAATGCCGGAGCCTCATTCACCTTAAAGCCCCGCTGCTCCCAATCGTATTCCGGCGAGGTCAGAAGCACCGGACGGCTCTTGCGCTCCGTCGGGCTTTTCATCTCGGCAATGAAAATCTCCGAGCCTCTGTACTGCTCTATGGTCTGCGCCCACGCCACATAATGCCTGCCGTTAATTATAAGGCTTGTCATATCAAGAGAAAAGCTTTCGTGGCCTACATCCACTCTGCCCACCTCATACCACATATCCTTCATAGGATCGCCGTTGCACACAAGCGCGTACGGACGTATTGTCCACACATCATCCGAGCTGCACGCGGTAAAATATATATACCAGCTGCCGTTTATATAATGTATTTCCGGCGCCCAGATATGCGCGCTCAGCTCTCCCTTTTTATGACGCTTCCAGATAATCTTTGAGTTTGCAAACGCGAGACCGTTAAGCGAATCGGCGCAGCGCAGCTCTATGCAGTCATACTGCGGTATGGATCCCGTAAAATAATACTTTCCCTCATGATAGCACACAAACGGGTCCGCCCTCTGATATACCAGCGGGCTTCTGTATTTATATTCTTTATCCATAGTCAACTTACCTCTCCTGAAAATCGAATAGATTAATCATACCATTCCGTTTTTATATTTTCAAGAGAAAAGGTCGTTGAAAATATTCAAATTTTTGTGTATTGTTTTGTTTAATTTGCTACAGAAGCTTTCCCGCATGCTGTCTGCCGGCATGATCCAAGGTATAATCCTGCTTGTATATAAGGTCAGAAATATTTACCAGCTCATATTGTTTTGTAAGCTGTTCCAATATCTGCGGCAGGACCTCCGCGGTATGCTCCGTTCCGTTGTGCAGAAGTATAATATCCCCCGCCTCAACCTCCGGCACTATCCTGTTATATATCTGCTCCGTCGTGACTCCTTCGGGATAATCAATGCCGTCAACCGACCACTGAACGCATATTCTTCCGTCATTTTCGATTGTGCGGATAGCGTTATCATCATACGCTCCTGACGGTACCCGGGCAAGAGTCGGCTTAAATCCCGTTGCGCGCATAACCGCCGCGTCGCACTTTGCCATATCCTTAATGATCTCGTCACTGCTTAAGGTTGTGTAATCATCATGGTTATATGAATGTATGCCGATCTCAAAGCCTTCACGGTAAAGCTTATTGAGCGACGAGCTGTAATCCTCCGCCCACTTCCCCGTTACAAAGAATGTCGCCTTGCAGTCGCAGCGTTTTAAAATACTTATTATATCGTCAATATCATCATCATTCCACGCGCAGTCAAAGGTAAGGGCGATCCTGTTGTCCTCACGCTCCACACTGTATATCGGCAGCTCACGCCCGTTCACAAGAAACGTGGAAATCGCCGGACCCGACTTAATACATACAACCGCAAGCAGTACCGCCGCAAGAACTCCTAAAACTATATGCTTTACTTTTACAACATAAAAACGCATAATATTACCTCCATATATTTCTTTAGTATATATAGGATAATTCTATGCGTTAATATTCGGTTTAAGAACAAAAATCGTTCGACAAATTATTACATTATAATAACCATGACGGAAGGCTCTTCTTTTTCTTAGACTTCGGCGTCGTCTCCTGCTTCGGTTCCTCTTTTATCGTCTGAACAGCTTCCTTTAAAAGCTTTTCCGTTTTTACCGGTGAAGGCTTTTTCTTTTCCGCATGCTTTTTTTCCGGAGCTGCCGCGGATATTGCGCCGCACTTAAACGGAGCGTCAGGCTCACCGCCGTTAAGGTATTTAAGACATTCTTCCTCAAGCTCATCGGTTTCCACCGGAATACTCTTGAATCTGTCCGCAAACACCTTTCCCGTATTCTCCTTCAGCCTGTTATACGTTCTTGCAAACGAGGTCGTAAGCGGCTTCATATCCATTGATATTCCCTTTTCGCTTTCTCTCACAAGCATCTCAGCCCTGTCATCATAAAAACGTATCGCAAGCAGTCCTTCACCAAGATATTTATCGGCTGCCTCGTAAAATGCCGTCCTCATATCCTCACCTTCAAAAACTGCGTTAATACCTCTCAGTATAACGGCATACTTTCCCGTGCTGCTTACCTCTCTTGCCTTTCGCGCCATATGATATGTCCCCTTTCAATAACTATATACTATATAATATCACAAAACCTGCCGGGACACAAAACATTTTTATGACAACCCGAATAATTTCGGCGATTTGTACATATTTATTTAGCAATACATGTACAATTACACAAGGGGGAGCACTATGGAATATTTTGAAATGACAGCGGCAAGGGCTGCCGGACAGCTTAAAACAGATATTAAAAACGGACTTGACGAAGCGGAGGCAAGCCGCAGGCTTGTTTCTCACGGACGGAACGCATTGCAGGACAGGAAAAAACAATCATTTGTTATGCGGTTTTTAAGTCAGTTCAATGACTTCATGATCATAATACTTCTGGGCGCGGCAGCGGTCTCCTTTCTCACATCATTGCTTGCCGGTGATGCCGACCTTACGGAATCCGTTATTATTCTCGCAATAGTCACGCTTAACGCCCTGCTCGGCACGATTCAGGAAATACGGGCGGAGCATTCGCTCCAGGCGCTGAAAAGGCTATCGTCCCCCCACACGCTTGTTATCCGAGGCGGGCGGGAATACCGTATCAGCTCCGAGGAGGTCGTTCCCGGGGACATAATACGCCTGAGGACAGGCGATATGGTATGCGCCGACTGCCGCCTTATAGAATGCGACAATCTTGCTGTTGACGAATCCTCGCTCACAGGCGAATCCCATTCATCTTCAAAGGATGCAAATATAACGCACGATTCGCTCACCGCGTTGGGTGACATTAAAAATATGCTGTTTGCCTCCACCCACATAACCGCCGGAACCGCGGCTGCGATTGTCGTAAAAACCGGAATGGACACCGAGGTCGGCAGAATTGCCTCAATGCTTCTTGATACCAATCCTCAGCAGACACCGCTGCAGAAAAGGCTTGCCGATACAGGAAAGGCTCTGGGCGCCGCGGCGCTTGTAATATGCGGTATCATATTTGTGATAGGGACAGTAAAGCATATCCCGCCGTTTGAAATGTTTATGACCTCCGTTTCGTTGGCTGTTGCGGCAATACCGGAGGGACTTCCGGCAATTGTCACAATAATGCTTGCGCTCGGACTCATGAGAATGTCTAAGCACAACGCGATAGTCCGTCATCTGCCGTCGGTGGAGACCCTCGGCTGCGCCACGGTTATCTGCACGGATAAAACGGGGACGCTCACACAGAACAGAATGAAGGTATCGGACATGAGAACACGGGACGACCGGCTTCTGCTTGAGCTGTGTACACTCTGCTCCGAAACCGGCGATTACATAAACCCGACCGATCACGCGATACTTGAGGCGGCGGAGCGCCACGGTATAAGCTGCGAGGCTTATCGTAAAATGTATCCGCGCCGCGGCTGTATCCCCTTTGATTCCTCCCGCAAGCGCATGAGCGTGCAGTGCGGCGACAGAATAATCGTAAAGGGCGCGCTTGAATACATTCTTCCGCTGTGCACACATTACCATAACGGAACTTCCTCTGTTCCTCTCACAACCCAGCAAAAAAATAAAATTCTCCGTGACAACAGCGAAATGACAGACAGCGCGCTGCGTGTTATAGCCTGCGCGTATAAGACCGAAAAGCATTTGCGCACAATTGACGAGGGAGGTCTCACCTTTGCGGGACTTATAGGCATTTCCGATCCGCCGAGATCGGAAGCTGAGGAGGCGGTAAGAACCTGTCATGATGCGGGAATACGAACCGTTATGATAACAGGCGACCACTCCCATACTGCCCTTGCAATAGCAAAAATGACTGGAATCGCCCGTCCCGGAGATCACCCGTTAACGGGAGCGCAGCTTGACAGCATGACCGATGATGAGCTGCAGACGGCGGTAAAGGAATGTAACGTATATGCCCGCGTTACGCCTGCCCATAAATCACGCATCGTTAAAGCCTTGCAGCAGAACGGTGAGGTTGTGGCAATGACGGGCGACGGCGTCAACGACGCCCCGGCTCTCTCGGGAGCCGATATAGGCTGCAGCATGGGCATAAGCGGAACCGATGTTGCAAAATCAGCCTCCGATATGATTCTTACAGATGATAATTTTGCTACCATAGTATACGCGGTGCGTGAGGGCAGAGCGATATATGACAATATCAAAAAAGCTGTCAAATTCCTCCTTTCCTCAAACATAGGAGAAATCCTGACCGTGCTTTCGGGAATTGTTTTTGGCTGCGCTTCGCCGCTTACAGCCATTGAGCTTCTCTGGGTAAACCTTGTTACCGACTCCTTCCCCGCAATCGCTCTCGGACTTGACCCGGCGGCGGAGGATATTATGAAAAGGAAGCCGCTTGATCCGAAAAATGGGATTTTCTCCGGAGGACTGTGGGCGTCAATCGCCCTTGAAGGACTTATGATAGGCGCGCTTGCCCTTGTCGCATATGAGGCGGGATTATTTCTTACCGCCGACACCATGACAGCGCGTACCATGGCATTTTTCGTGCTGAGTGTGTCACAGCTTGTTCACGCCTTTAATATGCGCTCGGAAGGCTCGGTCATAAAGGACGGTCTGCTAAAAAACAAATACCTTGTGCTGTCGCTCATTCTCGGTACCGCGGCGCAGCTTGCGATTATCACTATTCCTCAGGCCGCGTTACTGTTTAACGTATGCCCGCTAAGCAGCGCAAGCCTTATGATCTGCGGCATTCTTTCGCTTATGCCGCTTGTTATAGTCGAGCTGCAAAAGGCATTGAATAAAAAAATCGCTCACAAACCGGCTCGCGCCGCCAAGGGTTTTGTGCAAAATAGCTAAACCTGATAAAATTATTAAAATTACTCTTGAAAAAAAGGTTGATTATATGTATAATGTTATTATAAATTAAATATTTTTTCAGAAACCAACGAGGGTTTAAAGCTTCCGCTTTAAACCCTTTTATTTTTGTAATTTTATACAAGTAAGTAAAATCAGGAGGATACAATGGTTAAAGAGATTAACAACTGTGTTATTTCAGAGGCGATGGAGGACTATCTTGAGGCAATCTATACGCTGTCACTGGAGAGACCGGCAGTTCGCATTACGGATATTGCAATACATCTCGGTTTGTCAAAGCCAAGCGTAAACCGCGCGGTAAATTCACTTAAGAGCGCGGGACTTGTTGAGCATGAGCCGTACGGCGATATAATTCTTACCACACACGGTATCTCAAAGGGCAGGGAATGCTATCTCAAGCGCAAGTCAATCACAAGGTTTTTGATTGAGGTTCTCAAGCTTGAAAAGGATATTGCAGAAGAAGAAGCCTGCAAGATCGAACATAGCCTGAGCACAAATACAGTCAATAAAATGCTGAATTATATGGCAAATTAGTAATTTTGCATATGTACAGTTAATTTTCTGATGTTGTGTTATGTGCATTTTTAACATTCTCAAAAAATTTCAGAAAAAAGTGTTGACAAATCGGTCCCGGTCTGCTATAATAATCTTCGTTGTTGAGAGTTGCGGCGCAAGCCGATAGTTCGGGAGTTTAGCTCAGCTGGGAGAGCATCTGCCTTACAAGCAGAGGGTCACAGGTT
>JBJEIW010000214.1:0-6872 GCA_051877435.1 Candidatus Ornithomonoglobus sp. | reverse complement strand
AAAAATGAGTTGTCAAAGAGAAAAGAAGGTCTGTTCTTTGATGAAATGCAGATTGATGTTGATTTGGAAAAGCAGATAAATGAGTTTTTAGGCAGAGAAAAGATTACAGCAAAATACATGCGACAGTTTGTTGTGGAAGTGAATTAATTTTGTATAAAAGTTGCACAAGTTGAAAAAGACGGGTGATATAATGGAATTTCCAAAACGAAAACAAATACGACTAAAAAATTATGATTATTCGCAGAACGGATATTATTTTGTGACAATATGTACGCAAAAACGCAAATTTTTATTTGGAAAGATCGAAAATAGCAAAACCGTTTTATCTGAATGGGGAAATATTGTCAATGCGGAGATTCAGAACATTAAAATGCATTATGATAATATATTTGTTGATAATTATGTGATAATGCCAAACCATATACATATGATTGTTGTAATTCAATCCAACGGGATGGATAAATCCAACGGGACGGATAAATCCAACGGGACGGATAAATCCGTCCCCTACACCAACATTGGTAGAATATCCGCAGGGGACGCATTTATGCGTCCCGAACCCAACAAACATTTTGACATACCAAACATAACCGGAAAATTTAAGGCGGGCGTATCGCGAAAATGCGGTTTCGCCGTTTGGCAGCGTGGGTATTACGAACATATTATACGCAATGAACAAGAATATTTAAAAATATATGAATATATAGAAAATAACCCCTTAAAATGGCAGGAGGATAAATATTATGAACAATAAATTAGATGGAATGAGTATGGATTTAGAAAGAGCAAATATGGAGAAATTACGTTCGGTATTTCCGGAGTGTTTCTCCGAACAAAAATTGGATATAGACAAGCTGTTGTCGCTGTGCGGCGAATACATATACAACGACTTTGAAAAATACAAATTTGAGTGGAAAGGCAAATCGGAGTGTCTGCGCCTTGCGCAAAAACGCTCTACGGGTACACTGCGCCCTTGCCGCGAGGAAAGTGTCAATTTTGATGATACGCAGAATGTCTATATTGAGGGCGATAATCTTGAGGTATTAAAATTGCTTCAAACTGCTTATTACAATAAAGTCAAGATGATTTATATAGATATAACAGTAACGAATATGATACAGTCTATATTGCAATATTCCCTTATTTTCAAGTTTTTCTATTTAGCAAGACCACTAAAGTCTTATTTTTTTGTTTTCAAATAGTGTGTGTTTTGCTATGGTGCAAAATTTAACGAAGTCGATATGATTTAACGAACTTGTGTAACGAGATGTCCGCAGAGGTGTATGGTGCGGCGGCGGACAGACAGCAGGCATCAATTGTATTTGATGTTGCTAACCAAATGGTTAAAATGTCACCGGCACTGATGAAACGCTCAAAGATAATGGGAGCGACAAAAAGAATTGTAAATTACAGTAATAGCGGATTTTATCAAGTCTTGTCCGCTGAAATCGGAACAAAGCATGGTCTGAATGTATCGGGACTTGTGTTTGACGAGCTTCATGCACAGCCGAACCGTAAGCTGTATGATGTTCTGACAAAGGGTTCCGGTGATGCAAGAGAGCAGCCGTTCTTCTTCATAATCACCACAGCCGGAACTGACCGTAACTCAATATGCTATGAAATACACACGAAAGCAAAGGATGTGCTTGCCGGACGAAAAATCGACTCAACCTTTTATCCCGTTGTCTACGGCTTGGACTTAGAGGACGATTGGCACGATGAGCGGAATTGGTACAAGGCAAATCCCTCGCTTGGATACACAATAAAAATAGAGCGGGTTCGTGAAGCGTATAAACAGGCACTTACAAATCCGGCAGAGGAAAATGTATTCAGACAGCTCCGCTTGAATACTTGGGTGAACAGCACAGTCTGTTGGATTCCGGAGCATATATATGACCGTGGAAATATCGCATTTGATAAATCACAGCTTTTGGGCAGGGTATGTTACGGCGGTCTTGACCTTTCGTCAACCTCGGATATTACAGCTTTGGTGCTTGTATTCCCTCCGCTTTCGGATAACGAGCCGTATTATATACTCCCGCATTTCTGGTTGCCGGAGGAAACGCTTGATTTGCGTGTACGGCGTGACCATGTTCCGTATGATGTATGGAAACAGCAAGGCTATCTGAATGTCACAGAGGGAAACGTCATTCATTATTCGTTTATAGAGAAATACATCAAGGAGCTTGGCAAGAAGTACAACATAAAGGAAATCGGTGTTGACCGTTGGAACGCAACTCAGATGATACAGAACCTTGAGGACGAAGGCTTTACAATGGTTCCTATCGGACAAGGCTACAAGGATATGTCACCGCCGACAAAGGAATTTTACAAGCTGATACTTGAGGGCAAGATTGCTCATGGCGGAAATCCTGTTCTAAGGTGGATGGCGGGAAATGTGGTTGTTGAAACCGATGCGGCGGAAAATATAAAGCCGACAAAGGCTAAATCTACAGAAAAGATAGACGGAATAGTAGCCGCGATAATGGCACTCGACAGAGCAATCAGAAACAAGGATACCGGAAGTGTGTATGACCACAGAGGTATAATTTTTATATAAAGCATTGACTTCGTGGTATATTTATGGTATAATAATGACATAATAAGACGAGGAGATGATTTTATGCCACAGATAATACCAATTCGTGATTTAAAGAATACAAGTCAAATATCTGATATCTGTCATTCTTCAAATGAGCCTATTTTTGTAACCAAGAATGGCTATGGAGATATGGTAATTATGAGTATGGAAGCATATGAAAAAACTATATATATGTCTTCCGTATACGATAAGCTTGCAAAGGCGGAAGAGTCAATAACAAACGGCAATGTTTTTGATGCAAAAGAATCGGTGAAGAGCATAAGAGAAAAATATGGACTATAAATTACTGATTACGAACGAAGCTAAGTGTGATATTGATGAAATAATTTCATATATCGTAAATGAGTTAAAAAATCCAATTGCCGCCGAAAATCTTTTAACTAAAATAGAATTAAGCTTTGATACAATATCGTCCAATCCTTTAGCTTTTCCGTTATGCAGTGATAAAAGACTGCGTGACGGTGGTTATAGGAAAATAACCGTTAAAAATTATATTGTATTTTATCAAGTTGATGATATAAATCACATTGTGTACATTATGCGTGTCATTTACGGAAGACGCAACTACATAGAAATAATATAAACCTTGAAAGCACTTGCAAACAAACTGTAAGTGCTTTTCTTGTGCCTTAAAAGGAGTTGATGTTTATGAGTATATTATCAAGTCTGTTTCGCTCAAGGGATAAGCCGACAAATTCAACAGCAGGAAGCAGCTACCGTTTCTTTATGGGAAACAGCTCAAGCGGTAAAAGAGTAAACGAGAGAACAGCAATGCAGATGACAGCTGTATATGCTTGTGTGCGTATATTAGCCGAATCTGTTGCGGGACTTCCGCTGCATTTATACCGTTATACGGACAGCGGCGGCAAGGAAAAAGCAACCGACCACCCGTTATACTTTTTACTGCATGACGAACCGAACCCGGAAATGACCTCGTTTGTGTTCCGTGAAACGCTTATGACGCATTTGCTGCTTTGGGGCAATGCCTATGCGCAGATTGTTCGTAACGGAAAGGGTGAGATATTAGGTCTGTATCCGCTTATGCCGGACAGAATGACGGTCGACCGTGATAGTTCGGGACGGCTGTATTATCGCTATAATGCTTCAAGTGATGAAGCACCGGAAACCGGACGAGGTGAGGTTATACTGACTCCTGCCGATGTGTTTCATATTCCGGGACTTGGCTTTGACGGTCTTGTCGGTTACTCGCCTATCGCAATGGCAAAGAACGCAATCGGAATGGCTATTGCCTGTGAGGAATACGGAGCACGGTTTTTCCAAAACGGTGCTACACCGGGCGGCATTATAGAACACCCTGGAAAACTGACAGATCCGGCAGCGGTAAGAGACAGCTGGAACCAAAGCTTCGGCGGCAGTGTGAACTCCGGCAAGGTGGCTGTGCTTGAAGAGGGTATGAAATACACTCCTATTTCTATCTCACCTAAATTCATTGACGCCGTAAGCGTAAGCGCGACATACGCCGTATTATCAAGGTGCGGATTTGATCCCGGCGAATACTTTGAACATGAGGATTTTCTGAGCATTTTCGATTTTAATACGGTGGACACCATTTCGGAGCTTGGAACAGCTACAAGTGAAATTAACCAACAGATATTAAGAAGTATAGAAATCACAATCAAAAATTATGAGCGGGCAAAACTCGCAGAAAGGACTGAGAATTATGACAGAACTGACTTACACGAAGAACGGAGACTATTATCTTCCGAACCTCATTTATCCCCAAACGGAAGCGACCTAAGTGGCTGCATAACTCTATTAGGTGATACATCTAAGATCGGGCAGAGATGTACTAAATCAATAGTGCTTATTATCCTGCGTCCGTTAAGCATATCGCTTAATTGCTGAGTTGTATAACCGCCTTTTTCAGCCACATATTTACATTTTAATCCCTTTGCATCAATAATAGATCTGAGCTCCTTACCGATTATAAGGGACGCTTCCTTTTCTGTCATAATAACTACTCCTTTCTACTACAAGTTTCTTGATGTAATCAAAGTATATCACACTTATAATTGTTTGTCAATACTTTTTCACAAGAAGCTTGTAATTTTTATATTGACAAATTAATATTTATGTAGTAGAATATAATTATAAAATTTCAAGGAGGGCTTTTCATGGGTGTAGGAAGTCGAATAAGACAATTACGTGAAATGAAAAAACTTAAGCAATCAGATTTGGCAAAAATGATAGGGGTTACTCCTTCGGCAGTCGGAAACTATGAAAATGAAATAAGTCATCCTAAAGTAGATATATTATATAAAATCTGCAAAGCTTTAGATTGCGACGCTAATTATCTGTTCCAAGATGATGTAGATATAAAAACTTCGACAAGTTTAACTATCGACGAGAAAAATCTTATCAACGACTACAGAACCTTGTCCGATCAAGGTAAGGAATATATAAGACAAACGATGCTTGTTGCGAAAAAAGCATATAGGGAAATTGATGATAGTATCGGATGGACACTGCCTGTTGTTGCCCGTAATGGTGAAAATGGTACTGTAACACTCTCGAAAGAGCAAACAAAAAAAGCTCAGGAATTTATTGAGAAAAACTATCCTGAATTGTTATAACTTGGTTATGTAGGAAAATATTTTACAATGACTTATAATAGTATATATGAGATAATTACTTTCGAGGTGATTATCTTATGTATACTAATTATAACAATTACAAAAAAGTACGGGACCTGTCGTGGGAAATATTAATTCGTTTCAATATTTCCTCCCTGCCCGTTGATATTTTCAGCATTTGTCATAAGGCAGGTATTATGGTATATACGTATCGTCAAAACAAAGAACTGATTGACAGGCTGGGATTAGCCCAGCATGTAAAAAATAACGACGGATTTTCAACAACAATCAATAAGCGTTATGTTATTTTTTATGACGATACAATCATTCCGAGCGGTCGAGCTAAGTTCACTCTTGCCCATGAGCTCGGACACATCTTATTAAGGCACATAACAAAGGATAATGTAGTTACTCGTTGGAACCGTGGTGAAGAAACGCCGCATGATCCGCGGGAAACCGCAGCGAATCAGTTTGCTGCCCGGTTGTTGGCTCCGGCTTGCATACTGAGAGAGTTGAATGTTCAAACAGTGGACGAACTAAGAGAGCTTACGGGGTTATCATACACCGCGGCAGGGTATCGTTTACAGCGTCTTGAAGAATTGAGAAAACGGAACAAATTTTATTTATCGCCGTTGGAACGGCGTGTAAAAAATCAGTTTAATAATTTTATTAATACATATAAAAACAGAAAGGACGATACGAGATGAAAAAACACTTTATCGCAGGAGTAGTAACAGGAGCATTGCTTGCAGGCGGAGCTGCTTTCGCTGTAACGTATGTAGCAGAACCCGCAACATTTAAAATTTTAGTAAACGGTACACAGTTCCAGTCAGACCCACCCGCATTAGTCATAGACGGAAGTACATACCTGCCGTTGCGAGCTATGGGAAACGCGCTAAATGTTCCGGTTGAATGGAATGAAATTCTTAACCAGGTTGAAGTGGGAACTACAGCACAAAACGACAACACCGCCACATCAAATCAAAATCAATATTCAAGGACAAACCCTGCACCTATCAATACAGTACAAACATATACGCACGCAGACAGTAAATATTCGTGGGAGCCTGGTTATTCGGCTTCGATTCGTGTCATGGAAGTAATCCGCGGAAACAAAGCTGATGAACTTGTACAGGCTGAAAATCAATTTAATGATCTTCCTAAAGAAGGCTATGAATATATAATTGTAAAAGTCGCCTTCTCGCTACTTTCCGCCCAAAATGACTCGTCAATTACCGCAAACAACTTTGACTTTGATTTTTATTCGTCAAACAATGAAGAATACAGTAGAGTTTCGGTTGTATACACAGACAAGTTGAACACTGATCTATATGTCGGTGGTAATACGGAAGGCTATATAATAGGAATGATAAAACAAGATGATGCTGCGCCTAAACTCGCATACGGACTGGATTATAACGGCGGAGGCGGTGTCTGGTTTAGTTTGAAATAAGTCTATAAAAAATCCCCGACTGCGCCAACAGCCGGAGATTATAGAACCGCAAGTGTGGCAACACTGAGACGGTTCAGGTTAAAACCAACTCAAATCTGAAAGTTCAAAACAGAAAGGATTGGTATATTTATTATACCACAATTCCTTTCTGTTTGCAATACAAGAAAGGATTTGAGTTTCCCCATTTTTTCAGCACCAACCAAAACCAACATCAGTAAACAAG
>JBJEIW010000213.1:0-6878 GCA_051877435.1 Candidatus Ornithomonoglobus sp. | reverse complement strand
AACTATGGTATCTTGATTATGACTATGTCGGCAACGTAAAACAGTCATTGGAGGCGTACGCATACCGTGATTACACCTATGGACCATTTGGTTTAACAAGTGCGTATTATCATCTCAGAGGGTCAACAAAGAAGGAGTACACATATAACAGCCTTGGAATGATAACGGGAACAAAGAATACCGACATAGTGTGGGGAGAAGATCAAAGCTTTACAGGAAAGCCGACAATCTCAACGGTAACAAGTGAAAGCTACACATATGACGGCTTCGGAAGAGTAAAAACGCAGACGTCAAATGATGGCTCCGTACAGTCATATACGTACGACAATAACTCCAATGTGACGGCATATAAATTAACAAAAGACGGTGTAACAAAGAACTCAATAAGCTATGGCTATAACAAACTCAATCAATTGACAAGCCTGACAAAGGATGGTATAATTACATCATATGAATATGACAGTGTCGGTAATCTTACAAGCAAGATGAACAATAAAAATATTGGAACAGAGTATGTATATAATAATGCCGGGTTGGTTACAAGTGTAAAAAATAAAGTAAATGGTACATATACAAACTATGAGGTATACGGTTATTATCTTAACGGATTGAAGTATAATGAATCAGACATAGGTATAGACATGCTGTTTACAAATCACTACAGATATGATAATACGGGTAAGCTTATACGAGAGATAGAAAACATAGGTGGAAAAAAACTATGTGACAGTACGTATACATATGATCTAAGAGGAAATCGTTTGAGCAAAAACGATACTGTGTCAAATGAAAATACAACCTACACCTATGACCTTGCGGATCACCTTTTGCGGGCGGACACAAGTGTAAACAATACGCTGACAAGCCGAAAGCTGTACACCTATGACGAACGGGGCAATCTCACTGCGGAACAGACGAGAGTATATTCAAGCGACGGACTTTCGGGCAGCAGCATAAGCATGACAACCGGAGATACAAAGCTTTACAGTTATGACCGTTTCAACCGATTAACAAAATACCGCAGCGGCAGCACGGAAGCGACATATGAATATACCGCCGATAACCTCAGAGCGTCAAAGACAGTAAACGGCAAAAAGACAAACTTTGTTTGGAGCGGCATGAACCTTATGTATGAATACGGAGCCCAAACGAATAGCTACGCATATGACAATACCGGTATATTGCAGAGCGGAACAGATACCTATCTCAAAGATGGACACGGCAATGTAATAGCGAAGTATAACAGCGCAGGAACCAAACTAAGCTCAACCGAATATGACGCGTTCGGAAATATTATAAGCGGTGCATTGTCCGATTCATTCGGTTACTGCGGCGAATATCTTGACAGTGAAAGCGGCTTAATTTATCTGCGTAATCGCTATTATGATACAGCAACGGGAAGATTTATTTCAGAGGATCCTGTTAAGAGTGGAGTGAACTGGTATAGCTATTGTGGAGGGAATCCGGTGACATTGTTTGACCCGTGGGGGTTGACTTTCGTAACCGGAGTAAATTGTTTTGTTGTTGGCGGGGATTATTATGAACTGCCTGACAAATATACGGATACATATACCACTTTTGATACCAGCATTATAAATCAAAACGATGCAATCGTTTTTGAAGATAGCGGTGATAATGTCAATTTATTTGCATTTCTTAATTATAGCGGTGAAAACAATCAAAAGATCATAGAAAATGATTTTGAAAACACGGGGTTGACGTATAATCAGATTTTCACACAAGCTGTTCAGGATGGTTGGAGTGGATATGTTGATTATTTCGGAAGCAATCTGAGAGTTAATTCATATGCAATAATGGTAACGGGAGTTAATAATACAGAGGCAAAAAAATACTGCATAAAAGTAAATTTTACCAATGAAGTATCGGCAAGTGAAGCTGATGTAAGTATGACCCCATATAAAGGAGAAATTACGATGTACAAAGGTATGGCTGAAGATCTCATTTATTCTCCCGCTATTTTCCGGCTTACAGCTATGCATGAATTTGGACATATCTTGGGGTTAGCGGATTGTTATCACATTGGAGATCCAAACATACGAACAATAATGAATAATTATTATGAATTTGCAAATAGAGAAATAAAAGGACCGCTGAATATCGATTTTGCAGCAATGCTGAGAGTGCGTTCGCAAGGAAAGAAATTGTGGTCAAAAATGGATGATGAATTTACAAAATATTACAAAGATGAGAATTGGGATCAAATAATTCAGAAATAACTAACCATGCATATGCATTGCTTTAATAAAATAAAGCAGTACGATAATATTTAATAAGGAGTGAGATATATGAAAAAAATACAGATATTTATAATGAGCATTATTATGTTATACAGCGGAGCAGCGTACGCTTATGACGAAGATGGAATATTACCATCAGATGCGTTTGCATACCTTTCTCTTAATAATTACACTATAAACACAACAAGATTATTAATTTATGAGATTGATGGGATCAAGTATTTTCCAATAAGAAAAATTGTCGAAGCATTGGGGATGAGTATTTCTTGGGATGATCAAAATCAAGTGATAACTATAAATAGAGATGCATTATTGCCGTTTCGTGACGATGAAGTCAAACTTTTTGGATATAAGGACGTATACGGTAATGTTATAATTGAGCCGGTTTACTATGGGGCAGATCCCTTTTATCAAGGGAGAGCCGTGGTTGATACAATAGGTATATACCATAGTGCATATATAAATAAAGAAGGAAAGATTATTTCTCCGGTATATGTAATGGCGTCAAGTTATAGTGAAGGTTTAGCTTACGTAAGTAAGGATTCGGCTCAAGAGGTGTTTACGACAGATCATGATATACCGGTACAATTTATAGATCTTGATGGAAATGTTGCTTTTGATAAGGAGTTTTATTATGGATTTCTGGGGAATTTTCATAATGGATATGCGGCTGTATTAAAATCTGGAACCACTTTTGATATATTTATTCCTCCCGAAAAATTTGTTCCGAGGAAATGGGGTTTTATTGATAAGACGGGAGAATTTGTGAATGATATGGAATTTGAAGAAACCACAGATTTTGATGATGGTTTTGCCTGTGTACAGAATGGAGGAAAATGGGGAGTTATAGACACTGATTTTAATCTGGTACTTGACTATCAGTATGATGATTACAAAGATGCAAGAGCAAATCTGAATAAATTTAAACCTGAATACGTAGATTTTAAATTTGAGATAGACGGCGGCATAATAAATTTGCAAAATAATATCGTGGTGCTTAACGACAAAACATATCTATCATCAAACGACATTGGATTGCTCTTAAATATGGAAACAGATGAAACTTATAGAGGAATTAGTTTAACAAGCAGATAAGAGAATATAATATAAGCATTAAGACGGTAATTCAAATGTGACAGGCTATACTTTACGAAAAGACGGTTCGGAAAAGAATACCATAAACAACAGTTAAAATGAGCTGAACCGATTGACAAGACAGAAAGACATATATGGTATCGGCTATACGTATGACTTACATAATGGAAAAGTATGGGTACGCGGCAAGGTGAAAAACAGCGTTTAGACACGGTTAGGACTACGTTTGATCAATTGCTGTTGACAATATAAAGTTTATGTCGTATAATTCAAATATTAGCAAAACATAAAAATTATTGTTCAATACATAAGGGCATATGAAAAATCTTATAACTTGTAAGAATTGGCATAAGAAAAAAAGGAAAACCATATATCCCTCTCCACCTTGTGGGAGCGGGGTTAGGTATGGAAGCATTATGGGAAAGTCAATAAATTACAAATCTCCTGACGATAGATAACAGCTGTATTCCTGCACTTTTGTGGACAATTATATAATATCTGCGGAAATACAGTTGTATCTATACATTAGAGCATGGGGTGAAATACGGGAAAATTAGGTGCAGTTTTATCAGGGTATGCTAACAACGGAAATCAGATGTATAAAAGTGAAGCAAATAAATATGTACAGTACAGATATAACAGAACCGGAAAGCTTATGGATGAATATGCATGGACAAGTCAGGAAGACATATATGGCATTGAATATACATATGACTTACGAGGAAATATAACGGAAAAGGATGAGTACGTGGCAGGGCAAAAAACAGCATACACCTATGACCTTGCGGATCACCTTTTGCGGGCGGACACAAGTGTAAACAATACGCTGACAAGCCGAAAGCTGTACACCTATGACGAACGGGGCAATCTCACTGCGGAACAGACGAGAGTATATTCAAGCGACGGACTTTCGGGCAGCAGCATAAGCATGACAACCGGAGATACAAAGCTTTACAGTTATGACCGTTTCAACCGATTAACAAAATACCGCAGCGGCAGCACGGAAGCGACATATGAATATACCGCCGATAACCTCAGAGCGTCAAAGACAGTAAACGGCAAAAAGACAAACTTTGTTTGGAGCGGCATGAACCTTATGTATGAATACACTGACAATGACAGTAATACATATGCATATGATAATACCGGTATATTACAGAGCGGAACGGACACATATCTAAAGGACGGACACGGCAATGTAATAGCGAAGTATAACAGCGCGAGAACCAAATTAAGCTCAACCGAATATGACGCGTTCGGAAACATAATCAGCGGTGCATTGTCCGATTCATTCGGATATTGCGGCGAATATCTTGACAGTGAAAGCGGCTTGATATATCTCAGGAACCGCTATTATGACAGCGCTACGGGTAGGTTTATCACTGAGGATCCGGCAAAGGACGGGGTGAATTGGTATAGCTATTGTATGGGAAATCCTGTGCTGTTGATTGATCCATGGGGGCTTACAGGAAGAGCCAGAAAAGAAGAGGCACAGCAATTCGTTGATATGATAGTCGGAATGGGTGATATTGAAGTAATACAAACGCCATATACGGATGAGAACGGTATTGAATGGGTAGATTTGAATGTAGGTAAAATATATTCAACATATCAGCATGTTGGACAGACATTGGTATTGGATATATTGGGAAGAGATGAAGTTACATACTTGTTTAATCAAAGCTATTTTACGTATGGTGAGAATATGCAGATAGTAGAGCAGCCGTTTATATTTGTAGAGAATGATGACGGAAAAAGTTCAATATATTTTAATATTGAAAAGTCTAAGACCCGTGCTGAGGAAAGCGCTATGGCAAGCGGTGTTAGCGATGATAATGTTGATGATACAATATATAAATATCAGTATACAGATTTGGGTCACGAAATGCTTCATGCTTACCACTATTATCATGGAACATTTACTGAAAATAAGAATACGGATGCATATATTCCCAGTATGAGTAACAGTATTGAAAAAGATGCTCTTGAAGAGTATTTGACGGTAGGAGTTAATTGCGAAGATGAACATGGTAACATATATTATCGTGATTCTTATGAAAATATAATGTGTGAAAATGGTATAAGATTAGAAAACGGATTACCGTTAAGAGGAAGGCTGAGATAATCAATATGAAAAAAGTATTACACATAATAGTTTTAGCGCTTGGGTTAATGTCTATATCTATAAGCGCAGGCGCATTCTATGATGAATTTCTGGAACATGAATCTAAAATTAAAGAGATGGAGTTTAACTTCATGCTCGGAGACGGGATATATACGGATGAGCAAATACAGAATTATGAATTGTATAGTTATAGAACAGAATCAAAACAAGAAATAAAGTATTTGACACATTTGTTAGGTTCGTTTAATATGGATGAAATCAAGAAAGAAGATGCCTTTAATCCAAGTCTGGTAGTAAGATACGGTTTTAGGGTAAGTTGTCGTTATGACTTCGAAACGGAGGAAAATATAGGATTATTGCACTATTCCATGAGCGGTTCTTGCGGTCCATATTATCAATGTGTTGAGTGGGCTTTTAATAAGACCTACCCATATGCCTATTATAGTCCGGAAAGGTACTACATAATAAAAGATGACAGTACGGAGAAACTCGCTGAAACAGTCAGAGCAATCAAATCCGGTGAGTTGGTAATAGGTGACAGGGAGATTACAACGGAAACGTCATCATGGGCAAAAACGGAGGTTGATGCTGCAATAGAGAGCGATCTTGTCCCGAAGTGGAATCAGATTGATTATCAATATAAAATAAACCGATACGAAGTTTGTCAGCTGGCTGCAAATTATATGGAGGTAAATGGGTTTACCAGAGACCGATGGCCGTATTGTGATGTTTGGGATAATGAAACACTGTTGAATATATCATCAATAATAGGAACATTGATAGAGGCGCCGCTGCTTGATATAAATGATGACAGTGTGAATTGTTTGTATGGCTGCGGGATTATAGAGGGAAAAGAAGATAAGAAGATATATCCATATGACTACATAACTCGTGAGGAGTTCGCAAAGGTACTGTCAAAGACATATTATTTTATTAATAGTGACGCACAAACAGCCTATAGTGAAAGCACATATGCCGACAGTCAAAAAATTTCAGATTGGGCAAAAGAGTATGTGGACGAAATGACGGCTTTGGGCATAATGCAAGGAAAGGATGGCGGATATTTTGATCCTAAGGGTGAAATAACAAAAGAAGAAGTAATTGTTTCATTGTTAAGATTAAATAATATAACTCATATATATCAAGAGAATTAATAATGAGCGGGGACAGTCATATCGTATCGGCAAGTGTTGATTTATGAGTTTTATGCAATCCCAAGCATCTACGATAAGAATTCGAATGTGGTAAAAACAGCGGTAAAGCGCAGCGACAGTGTTTATCAGACGGAAGAATATAAGTATGATATTATGGGGAATCTGCTTGGAGTAATAGCGAATGACGGCGCAACAGACCTTGTAACGCAGTATGAGTATGATAATGTAAACCGTATGACAAAACGG
>JBJEIW010000212.1:0-6885 GCA_051877435.1 Candidatus Ornithomonoglobus sp. | reverse complement strand
ATTGCCTGCGGCAATTCTAAAAAAGGGGGGCAAGGTGTACAAACAATAATTTATTTTTCTATAAACTCAACACCGTACGGAGGAAGTATTCCGTAAAATTTTTCACCGGATATAAGAGATTTCCCTGTTACAGGAGCTGTTGTTTCGGTATCATTGTTATTGAGCACGATCGTACAGTTATCACGCTCAATTATTTCTATACCATATGGCGCATCAATGGGAGAAATTCCGGCATTGACTGAAATGTATCTCACAAGCTCTTTAAGCGCCTCCTGCGATAAATCGCAGCCGATATAATATACTCTGCCCTTGCAGTATTTATTTATGGTAACAGCAGCCTTGCCGGCAAAGTATCGGTTGGAATATGTGCAGAGCGTTTCCGCGGTTTCCGGCTTTATAATATCGCACCAGATTTCAGCGTCTGATTCTAGAAGTCCTGTGACGTGGGTAGCCTTGCGGAGAGGATCAAATTCCTCAACCTCAATTCCTGCAAGCTCACGGAAGGCACAGGGGAGGGTGGTTGTGAAAATGTTGTTTTCACGGTTTCTTGTGCCGCTTCTGAAGGTGGTAACAAGCGTTCCGCCGTTTCTGACATATTCGGTAATCTTTCTTATTTCCTCCGGGTCAACAATGTTGTAGGCGGGCATATAAACCACCTTATAGCGCTCGTAATTGCCGATTGAAACGGCTGTGCTTATATTGAGGTCCGCGTTTGCCTTGTAGTAGGAATACAGGAGATTTTCATAGCTGAAGCTCCGCTGATGGCGCTTTATATCGTGCGCCCATACGTTGTCATAGGTGCGGACGATAAGCGCGTCATAATTATTCCTTTTGCCAACGATGTATTTTTCAAGCTTTTTCATTTCCTCTCCGGTGCGCTGTATTTCATAGTAGCGTCTGCGCGGAATGCCGTCGTGGTCAAGGATGCCGTACCAATACTGCTCCATGCCGTAATGCAGCGCTTTGAAGCGGAAATACATAATTCCCTCGCCGCCGTGCGCAAGAGCCTGGTATGCCCAGAGACGTATCTGCCCCGGCTCGGGATTTACGCCCATGTGGTCCCAGCCCGCAGGTCCTGACTGCTCCTCCGCTATGACGAAATTTTTATCCTTAACGCCGCGCATGATTTCGTGCGCCATTGCCACATATTCGTATTCGGACGCGCCCCACTGGTTATCGGGATAGTTATCCCACATAACGAAGTCAAGCTCCCTTGCGAGGTCATAATAGTCCATTTCCGCGGTATGTCCCATGAGGTTGTGCGATACGGGCTTATCAGTGTATTTTTTTATTATATCTATCTGTATTTTCTGGTAGTCCACCCATGAGTCCGAGGAAAAACGGCGGAAATCCAGATCAAGCGATGGATTGTGTGACCAGCTCTGCGCGTTCTCAGGCTCACAGGAGTTGTACTTAGGGAGAATTATATCGTCAAAGGACGAATAACCGAGACTCCAGAAAACATTTCCCCATTTTTTATTCAGATTTTCGATTGTGCCGTATCTGTTTTTAAGCCAACCGCCAAATGCCCTGCGGCAGCTTTCGCAATAGCAGCGGGTAGAGGCATGACAGCTGAACTCGTTGTCTATCTGCCATGCGATCACGTTTTTGTTGTCGGAAAAATGCTTAGCCATTTCCTCAGTAATTTTCGCGCTTCTGCGGCGGTATGCCTCATTATTTGCGCAGCCCTCGCGGCGGCTGCCCCAGCCCTCGGGTCTGCCGTAGCGGTCACGCTGTAAAATGTCATATTTATTTGCAAGCCACTTGGGTGGTCCGGCGGTCGGCGTGCAGAGAATTGTCTTAATGCCGTATCTGCCGAGAAGCTCAATCGCGTCGTCAAAAAGGGAAAAGTCGAATTTATCCTCCTCCGGCTCCATAATTCCCCATGCGAAATCCGCCATACGAACCGTATTGAAATTTGCGTCGCGCATAAGTCTCGCATGATTTTCCCATTCGCTTCTGTCCCAGTGCTCGGGATAATAGCATGCTCCGTATATCATAACAGTACCCCCTCTTAATTCTTTTTTAAATCAAAGATCGTAACGCTTAATGCCTTTAACGTATAGCTTCCGTTAAAGCCATTAAGCTCATGTCTTACAGGATATATATTTTTCGGCATGGTGTGTGAGTTTTCAGCGTCAAGAGCTGCCGAAAGCTCATGTACCGTGCCTGTGTTACATTTTACTGTCCCTAGATTAATTTGCTTTTCTTTGTCTGAAAGATTTACAAGCTTTACAAAAAGTCTGCTGCCGTTGCTTGTGATGCTTGCGGCAATTTTTATATCCGTGTCGGAGCATTCCGCTTCAACGAAATTATCGCCTGTATAATTTGAAAACAGCTTCTGCACATAATAATTCGGAGTGCCGTATACGCTGTCATTGTCAAACCAGATCAGATCCGGCTGCCACTGCTGATGTCCTGTTCGCCCGAAAAGCGGCGCGTAGCAGGTCATAACGACATGGTCGGCGTTCCTCTCAACACCTGTGAGGAATGCCGCCTCTGCAAGCGCGGTATACCAGTTATTGCGGCGTTCGGATATATTTCTTGATGTATGCGCCGCGTATTCTCCGGCGAACACCTTTGGAAGCGTTCTGTCGTAATTATCGTAACGGTGAATATTGTCAAGGAACCATTCCGGCGTTTTATAGAAATGCTCGTCCGCGGCATATGCCTTATTTTTATTTTCCATCATCCAATTCATCGCAAAATCAAATTTATCACCGTCGGGAGCATAGCCCGCGCAGGTTATCAGCTTTATGTCGGGATAAAGCTCAGAAAGTCTTTTCTGAAAAATTTCATATCGCTCAAAATATTCCTGTCCCCATTGTTCATTGCCGATACCTATATATTCAAGGTTAAACGGCTCTTTATGTCCCATAGCAATTCTCTTTGAACCCCATTCGGAGTTTTCGTCACCGTTTGCAAATTCTATGAGATCTATAACATCCCCAATCCATGGTTCAAGCTTATCGCAGTCAACCAGAAGTCCCTCATGCCATTGGCAGGTCATACCGCAGTTCATAACGGGTACGGGCTTTGCGCCTATATCCTCGCAGAGCTGAAAATATTCGTAATACCCCAGACCGTAGCTCTGGAAATAATCGTGAGCTGTGTTATCACCCGGCTGATATTCATCCATCTGCCAGCGGTTTTTATTTGTCGGACGCTGGGTAACATCATCTATTGTATCCTTCCAGCGGTACATGGTATCAAAGCTTCTGCCCTCGACAATGCAGCCTCCGGGGAAACGTACAAATTTTGGCTTTAAGTCCTCAAGCATATGCGCGAGATCAGCGCGGAGACCGTTTTTGCGTCCCTTATATGTATTTTGCGGAAACAGTGAGATAAACGCAAATTCAGCCTCACCTTTGTTTGTAAACACAATTTCAAGGTATGAGTGTTTTATGCTGCACGGCATTGTAACCGATAGGGAGTATTTGCTCCATTCGGTACTGTTTAATGTAATAGGTTCCTTTGCAATAATATTATTTTTACTGTCCCTTATGAGGATTTCAATAGAGCAGCTCTCAGCTGACCTTGCTATGCAGGTAAAATTATACCGCTCTCCTTTTTTTACGGCAAAGCCCTCACCGCAAAAGCCGGTGTTTCCAAACCCCTCACCCGTGTTTCCTTTAATATATGCATAATGCTTATTGGCATTATTAAGTGGTTTGGATGTCCGTATTTCAAAAACGGCATTGCCGATGGTCTCCCAGTCAAGCTTGTGCATATCAATGCTGTTTTCATCATCGTAATATGAAAAGGAACGGTTGGCAACAAGCTCCGCGTAAAGACCGCCGTCTCCGGCATAGTTAATATCCTCAAAGAATATTCCGTAAAGCATCGGGCTTATTTCGTTATGTGTTTTTGATGTGTTGATTTTAACAGTTGTCATTAATGCCATATCTGATATTATTCCCATCGAAAATTTTCGGTGCCGGCTCCTATTTCGAAATGGTATTTTACAATACCGAGATCAAGTCTTGAGTAAAATCCGGCGCCGGCTTTTGCGGATACCTTATTTCCGTTTAATGCGAAGGTGAATTTTTGCTGGTTCATTGCCGTGGGCGCGAGAAGCGCGGCTTCCGTTCCTGCTTTAAACCAAGCGGGGGATGCACCGTCTGCGGTATTTATTACGCTGTCGATCGGCTTTGATCTATGCGCGGTACCCTGTGTTGTGCCGTAGCCTACAGCGATAACAACACACAGCTTTTCACCATTGTCAATCTGAAAGGCTGTTTTTATTTTGCTGTATGTTAGCGCCACCCAACAGGTATTAAGCCCGAGCTGCTGAGCCTTCAGCACGACCTTTTCACCGTAATATCCGCATTTTTCATCTAAATCGCTGCCCTTTTTTCCAATCAGGGCAATGTAATTTTTCACACCCGAAAATTTGCCGTAGTGCGCCATAAAACCGCCAAACGCTTTAGGCTCATCAAGAACGAGCTGCATATGCAGACCGCTTTCTCTGTTGCACTGCTCAATAAATCCGAGCAGTTCCTTTTTTACGTCACCTTCGATTTTCCTTTCGTCATAGGAACGCACCGAATGACGATTTTTTATTGCTTCAATAAGTTCCATAATGTCCTCCTTAATAATTTTTGCCGCTTCTGTCGGGCATATTATTTATTATCTGTTTTATATCTAAAAACAACTGTACCATGTTTTCTATATCACTATTTTCAGGTGATAGATAATAGTAAATATAAGTGCCTTCTTTTCTTGCTTTAACAAATCCGATATTCTTTAATATCTGCATATGATGTGATACAGCGGGTCTTGATAAATGTGTTTTTTTGGATATATCAATAACACGGCTGCCTCTGCAATCACCGCTGAGCATAATATAAATTAACTGCTGACGTGTTTCATCGCCCAAAGCAGTAAATATTTTTTGGCATTTAGCAAATTCTGATTTTAGTCTTTCTATATCTTTAACAGTGTTATCCATAAAAATCTCCAATACGTTTAAACATATTTGTATTATAACACAACAATAATAAAAAAGCAACATCGGTAAAGAAAATCAAGCCGGATAAGTGGCCTGCTGCACTTTTTGTGTTCGCAGCCTTTTGAAATGGGGGATTTTGTCGGCAGGTTTAGCACATTCGACAACGGATTTCTACAAATTGCTTGCCGGATAAGTTGTATAATGTTTTCACAGGTCAGGAGAGGATTGATGAAAATTTATGTTGATGAAATCTTTGCCGTAAATATGGTCTCACAGCTGCTGATGCTGTATTCCTATAGTATTCTGTCAGGAATAAAAATACGTCACAGTCGCATAATTGCGGCAGCCGCCGCCGGAGGTGCTTATGCCGCTGTTGAAGCAGCGGCGGCAATTCCTCATATTCTGAGAATACCGGCGCTTGCGCTGATATGCTTTATCGCATTCGGAAGAAAAAGACTTGTACACGATACGGCGCAGCTGATGCTTTTGTGCTTAGCGGTAGAGGGTCTGACAATCGCGGTTGTATCTCTAAGCGGAGGCGGCGCGGAGCTTGCGAAAGGAGCGGTAACGCTGTTTGCATCCGAGCCTGTCACGGCGGTAATTTACATTGCGTCATACCCGGCTGTGCTGCTGTATAAAAAACTGTCGGATATGAAGAAAAAATACCGGAGAATTACCGTAATCCACAAGGGAAAAACCACGGAATTTACAGCCCTGTATGACAGCGGGAATCTTTTGAAATACCACGGCAGCGCAGTAATTTTAACCGATGCGGTGACCGGACTTGCAATATCCGGCAGCGGCAGCTATGACGAGCTTATGGCAGTTACCGAGACGTTTATTACATACGGCACAATAGGAAAAAGCGGTGTGCTGCCTGTTATTGAGCCGGAGCGCTGCCTGATAGACGGCAGAGAGGCCACCGCGGCTCTGGCGGTTACAAACAGAGACTTTAAAGGGAAATATAACGGAATTGTGGGCGAAATATAATTGAGCAGGAGTAAGGATAATGGGATTAATCAGAGAAATTACAAGAAGGTTTATTTGTATAGCGGGTGAGAAGAGCGCTGACGGCGATGTGTTTTACATATGCGGCGCAGATGTTCTCCCGCCGCCTTTATCTAAGGAAGAGGAGGAAGGATTGATAAAAAAGCTTGGAAACGGAGATAATTCTGTTAAGAGCGAATTGACGGAGCGCAACCTGAGGCTTGTTGTTTATATAGCAAGAAAATTCGAAAATACGGGAATTAATGTTGAGGACCTTATTTCGATAGGAACAATCGGACTTATAAAATCGGTCAACACCTTCAGACCGGATAAAAACATAAAGCTTGCAACCTATGCTTCACGGTGCATTGAAAACGAGATACTGATGTATCTCAGAAAAAACGCGAACAGGCGGACAGAGGTATCAATTGACGAACCGTTAAATGTTGACTGGGACGGAAATGAGCTGCTGCTTTCGGATATTCTGGGGACAGATAATGATGTTATATGCCGCGGAATAGAGGATGAGGTTGACAGGGAGCTGCTGAGGAGCGCGCTTGAAAAGCTCTCAAGCCGTGAGCGGGAAATTATGATTCTGCGCTTCGGTCTCGGCAACCGCCGCAGTAAAACCCAGAAGGAGGTAGCGGATATGCTCGGCATATCACAGTCTTACATATCACGCCTTGAAAAGCGGATCATAAAGCGCCTTAAAAAGGAAATTGTAAGAATGTCATAAAAACGGCAGTCATTGCATGGCAGGGTACATAGGGGACTTTCGTCTCCGTTATACAAAAGGAGGAAATGCAATGACTAATAAGGTGGAAATATGCGGCGTTAATACATCAACGCTGCCGGTGCTGACACGAGAGGAAAAGGATGAGCTGTTTGTTAAAATCAAGAAGGGAGATATGCAGGCGAGAGATACCTTTATAAGAGGAAATCTCAGA
>JBJEIW010000211.1:0-30350 GCA_051877435.1 Candidatus Ornithomonoglobus sp. | reverse complement strand
AGGGGAGCTGTCAGCCGAAGGCTGACTGAGAGGTCTGCCGCTAAACAATAATTTAGTATGAAACCAAAGTGATAAAAAAAATGATCTATAATGAAGCACGAGAATATATAGAAGAACTGAAGCCGCGCGGCATACAGCCGGGACTTACAAGCATTTCGGCGCTTTGCGAGGAGCTGGGCAGTCCGCAGAATTATCTGAGCATCATCCACATTGCCGGAACAAACGGCAAAGGCTCGGCGGGCGCGTTTCTTGCGGCAGTTCTTAACGCGGCGGGAAGGAGCGTCGGGCGCTTTGTATCTCCGGCGGTCGGCGATTATCTTGAAGCGTTCACAATTGACGGCAGACCGATATCCGAGGAGCTGTATGCCCGGTGCGCGGAGCAGGTAAAAGCGGCAGCCGAAAGACTTGCGGCGCGCAGTATATTCCCCACCTCCTTTGAGGCGGAAACGGCGATTGCGTTTCTTTCGTTACGTGAGCTCTGCCCCGATTACGCGCTTATTGAATGCGGCATGGGCGGCAGGCTGGATTCTACAAATATAATATCCTCCCCTTTCGTATCCGTAATAACCTCAATCTCACACGACCACAAAAGATTTCTGGGAAGCACGATTGCGGAAATAGCGGCGGAAAAAAGCGGTATAATAAAATATAACTGTCCTGTCGTAACCTGTGAGCAGACTGATGACGCTATGGAGGTTATCGCCGCGGCGGCAAGGGAGCACGGCTCACCGCTGTATATTGCCGACGATATTGAAAACGCGCGGTATTATGAGGACAAAACGGTATTTGACTTTGAGGGAGAGGAATATACAATTCACCTCCCCGGAGTTTTTCAGCCGCAGAATGCGGCAACAGCGGTAAAGGCCGCGCAGCTGCTCGGAATAAGCGGCGAAAATATCCGCAAGGGGCTTGAAGGCGCGGTATGGGGATACCGATTTGAGCGGATCGGAAAGTATATCCTCGACGGCGCGCATAACGAGGACGCCGCGCGAAGGCTTGCGCAGTCGATACGACAGTATCTTCCAAAAAAACGTCCGGCATTCATCTGCGGCTGCTTCCGCGACAAGGACTATGACGCGATAGCGCGCATTACAGCCCCCCTTGCCGGCGCCGTATACTGCATAAAGCCGCCTACCGAACGCGGGCTTGAAGGCGAAACGCTGCGGGGCGCCTTTGAAAAATACGGTGCAAAAGCTTACAACGCCGGAACGCTTGAAAGCGCACTTGAAATGACGGCGGACTGTGATGCGGTTGTAATTTTCGGCTCGCTCTCGATACTCGGCGACGCAAAACGCCTGATACAAAACAAACAGAAGGGTAATAACAATGCAAAGATGCGATAAAATATATAATCATCCGCACTACCGCGCGCAAATGGCTCATATTGAGGAAGCGGAGAAGGACAGAAAATTCTGTCTGCACAACCTCTCGCATTCGTTTGATGTGGCGAGGATAGGCAGGATCATGATACTTGAGCAGGGGCTTGATATAGACACCGAGCTGTTCTATGCCGCGGCGCTCCTGCACGATGCCGGACGTTACAGCGGCATCCCCCACAACGAGGCGGGCGCGGAGCTTGCGGAGCGCATAATGCCCGAATGCGGCTTCACCAATCAGGAAACGGAGCTTGTTGCCGGAGCGATAAGAGGTCACCGCACAAGACAGGACGGAACGGATTTTTCCTCGATACTGTACGCGGCGGACAAAAAATCCCGCCTGTGCTTTGACTGCATGGCGGCGGACGAATGCTACTGGAGCAATGATAAGAGAAATATGAATATTGAGGTGTAAATACAATGAAAATAGGAAGCAAGGAATTTGACGTAAACCGTACCCACATCATGGGAATACTCAACGTTACCCCCGACTCCTTCTCGGACGGAGGAAAATGGAACAGCATTGACGCGGCATTAAAGCACACGGAGCAGATGATAGCGGACGGCGCGGCAATAATAGACATAGGCGGCGAATCCACAAGACCGGGCTACACGATGATTTCCGATGAGGAGGAAATAAGCCGCGTTGTACCCGTTATAGAGGCGGTAAAACGGAGCTTTGACATACCCATATCGGTCGACACCTATAAAAGCGATGTTGCCCGCGCGGCACTCGGCTCAGGCGCAGACCTCTTAAACGACATATGGGGCTTTAAGCATGACAAAAATATAGCCGCTGTCGCAAAGGAATATAATGTTCCCGTCTGCCTTATGCACAACCGTGATAATGCGGATTACACGGACTATTATAACGATGTGCTTTCCGACCTCAGAGAAAGCGTTGAAATAGCAAAAAAAGTCGGTATTTCAGACGATAAGATAATCCTTGACCCCGGCGTGGGCTTTGCAAAAACACTTGAGCAGAATTTACAGATCACAAACCGCCTTGAGCTTCTGCATACTCTGGGCTATCCCATACTTCTCGGCACCTCACGCAAATCCATGATAGGTCTTACCCTTGACCTTCCCCGCGATGAGCGCATTGAGGGCACGGTCGCAACCTCGGTTATCGGCTGCATAAAGGGCGCGATGTTCGTAAGGGTGCATGACGTAAAGGAAAACTTCCGCGCAGTCAGAATGACCGAGGCGATTATTAACAGTTAAGGGAAAAGCTGCCCCATAACACGCGGAGCAGCTTTTTCATTGTCAGTATGTAATTGTAATCGTCTGTGAAGCATCGTCCCAGCCTATGCCAAAGCCTGCCGCATCGGCGATGTCCCTGATCTTGAAATACGCGCTGCCGTTAATGTTATACGAGGTGATAGCGGTCTGCTTGTTGTTAATGAATATAGGCGTGCTGTTTTCAAGAACGTTGAGGCTTGCGGCAACATCGCTCGAAAGCTCACCGCCGATAGGAACATAATCCGCACCCGGAACGATCTTTATTCCGTCCGTCTCTGTGTCCCATTCAACATTGAACTTTGCCGGGGTATTGCGCAGAAGCATTGCAATATCACGGATTTTGAAATAGTTCGAGTCGTTTACATTGTAGCCGTTAAGCGTGTAGCGTGTGCCGTCCACGATGACTATTGCGCCGGAAACATTTGCCGAAATACTGTTTACCACATCATATGATGAAATAAAGTCGCTTATTTTCGTTCTGTTCGGATAGCCGTTTTCAAGCAGATTATTGCTGAACTTGTCCGTATAGGTTATATGGGAATACGGACTTACATCGCTCTTATTTATTTTTGTAGCGGTGAGCTTATTATCCGAAAGCTCCAGCTTGTAATATGCTATATGTGAGGCATAGCGCGGTACCTCCGCGCCAACAAAAATATATCTGTCATTTTTGATATACACATCAATATTCTCCAGGCACTCGCCTATAATATTTGACGGAACCTGAATATCTGTAATAGTATTGCTAACCATGGTAAAGCCGCTGCCGATATTTCCGTATGTACCCTTCTTTATAACAAAAGCCTCCGGAATACCGTTTCTGTCAAGATCTGTCAGCACAACATCTGTGTATGACGGATCCTGCGAGATAGTTTTCATAAGGCGCGTAACAAACGGATCACGCCAGTTTTCATTTGCGGCGTTCGCAGCCGGCGTAACAGCCGCCGATGCAGTAACAGCCGCAATCAGCATTGAAATAATCTTTCTTTTCAAGGTTATCTTCTCCTTCCTGTCTGTTCTTCCTGATATTATACCACAGAATTTAATATTTGTCAAATTTTCGTAACATTTTCTTAAATTTTTCCGCTTTTACATCAATTTATGACCTATTTTCTTTACCTTTTCAAGCAAAATATACAAAAATACCTTCACAAAAGGGCGGGATATATCAATATCACGTCTTTTTGTATATAAATTTATGAATTTTTTATAAAATCCATATAAAATACAAAAAAACAGTTGAGATTTAAATGCGGTTGTGCTATAATAGAAGCTGTAAATGTATATATAAATAAAAGGGAATGATTGGGTGTTCGGATATGTTACGGTAGCAAAAAACCAGCTTACGGAGGAGGAATATAATACCTTCACCGCGTATTACTGCGGGCTGTGCAAGGCGACCGGAAAACACGCATCACAGCTGTCAAGGCTCGGACTGAGCTATGATATAACCTTTCTGGCAATAGTCCTTTCGGCGGTATCGTCAGATTCTTCGGGAAGCCGCTGTGAGCGCTGCATCGCTCATCCTTTCAGAAAAAGAGACTGCATAAAAAACGATCCGGCGGTAAGCTACGCGGCGGCAATGGGAGTTCTGCTCGATTACTTAAAGCTTGCCGACGACTGGCATGACGACCGCAGCATAAAGGCGCTGCTTGCAATGGCGGCGCTTCTGCCCGGGTATCTGAGGATAAAAAAGCGGTATATGCCGCAGCTTGAGCTTATAAAAAAGCAGCTTGGGATACTGGGCGAGCTTGAACGGAAAAGATGCGCATCTGTTGACGAGACAGCCGACGCCTTCGCAAAGATACTTGAAGCGCTTTTCACCCCTGAATTTATAGATAATGAAGGCGACAGGCGCGCGCTTGCATGGTTCGGCTACAACCTCGGGCGGTGGATATATATTATAGACGCGTTTAACGATCTGGAGCGCGATTTAAAATCCGGCTCCTACAACCCGTTTATAGAGAGCGGCTTTGGCGACAAGGCATCATGCGCGGCGGATATTGAGCTGAGCCTGACATTTACACTGGAAAATATCGCCTCGGCCTTTGAGCTGACAGGCTTTAAACAAAATAAAACCATTGTGGGAAAAATGGTATATACAACGCTCAGGCACAAGCAGAAAATGATTCTTTCCGGTATGGAAAAGGACGCAAAACGCGGGAGCCTGAGGCGGAGAAAGGAAGCTTCATGAATCCATATGAGGTTCTCGGCGTAAGTGAAAACGCCGACGAGGAAACAATAAAAAAAGCATATAAGGAGCTTGTTAAGAAATATCATCCTGATAAATATGTCAACAATCCACTTGCGGACCTTGCTGCGGAAAAGATGAAGGAGATCAACAAGGCATATGATATGATAACGCACAAGACCGCAAATAACTCACAGGGCGGCTACGGTTCTCAGACAGGCTACGGCAGTCATACCGGCTACAGCGGCGGCTACGGGGCGGGAGCGCCGAGCTTTCAGACGGTACGGCAGCTGCTTAATATGCGCCGTGCGGCTCAGGCGCAGATGATGCTGCAGCAGCTGCCAAAAACCGCTGAATGGTACTATTTGTCCGGCATAGCTTCCATACAGCAGGGCTGGAGCACACAGGGCATAAAATACCTGGAGCAGGCAGTCTCAATGGATCCGGACAATTCGGAATACAGAGATATGCTTAACAACATAAAAAGCCGCGCAGGCTCATACAATACGGGACAGACGGTTTATACCACTGGCAGCGACTGCTGCTCGGCGCTGCCATGCTACTGCATCCCGTGTATGCCTTGCTGCTGCGGCTGTTAAGAGATAACAGAACAGAAAGGAACAAAAGCTTTGGCAAAGGAAGAACAGCACATAACCTCCATCGGCGGACAGGCGGTAATGGAGGGTGTAATGATGCGCGGCCCGTTTAAAACTGCGGTTGCCGTGCGCAAGCCTGACGGAGAAATTGCGTTAAAGGTCGACGAGGAGGGCACAAAAACCCGTCCCGCCTTCTGCAAGCTCCCGGTAATAAGGGGCTGTGTCAATTTTGTAGACAGCCTTGTTATAGGAATGAAGGCGCTCATGTACAGCGCGGAGTTTATCGACCTTGAGGACGAGGAGGAAAGCGAGAGCAAATTTGACAAGTGGCTTGAGGATAAGCTCGGAGACAAGATCAAGGATGTTATAATATATTTTGCGGTATTCATCGCGATAATATTCAGCGTGGGGCTTTTCATTCTTCTCCCCTCGGTGCTTTCGGGCGCGGTTGAGGCAATTCCGGCTCTGGAGCCGATAACCTCGCCGCAGGGCTTTACAAGCGTGTTTGAGGGTGTTTTAAGAATGATAATATTCCTCGGCTATATGGCGCTTATCTCACAGATGAAGGACATAAAGCGCACCTTTGAATACCACGGTGCGGAGCACAAGACAATAGCCTGCTATGAGGCAGGCGAGGAGCTTACTCCCGAAAACGTAAAGAAATATACGCGCTTTCATCCGAGATGCGGAACGAGCTTTCTGCTTTTCGTAATGATAATAAGCATCATTGTGTTCGCGTTTTTGCCGCGGTTCAATGAATTTTCAAGAATTGTATCAATTCTTTTAAGACTTGTCACAAGAATCTGCTGTCTGCCGATAGTTGCCGGATTATCCTATGAGGTAATCAAATGGGCGGGCAGGAGTAAAAATAAGTGTGTGGGCATTCTTTCAAAGCTGGGTCTTTGGCTGCAGAGACTTACGACCAGAGAGCCGGACGAATCACAGATCGAGGTCGCAATCGCCTCAATGATGCCATGCATACCGGAGAATAAAGAGGAGGACAAATGGTAATCGGCAGGTTGCGCAGCGAGCTGCGCAAGCAATTAGACGAAAACGCTCATGAGGCGGACTGGATAATATCTTATGTCACAAAAATGTCACAGTCCGATTTCGTTCTGCATCCAAGGGAGGTTACAGACGATGAGCTTACAGCGATCGAGGAGATAGTTCTGCGCCGCATGGCGGGCGAGCCGCTCCAGTACATTCTCGGTGAAACCGAATTTATGGGAATGACCTTTAAGGTAAACGACCTTGTTCTCATCCCCCGCCAGGACACCGAAACCCTTGTTGAGACTGTCATTGAAAGGATAAACGACATGGCAGAAAAGTCGGAGGGAAAGAAAATAAGGGTGCTTGACATCGGCACCGGCAGCGGCTGTATCGGTATCAGCATCGCAAAGCTGTGCCCTGATACGGAGGTCACACTGCTTGACTACAGCGACGCGATCTTGGGTGTTGCCAAAGAAAACGCCGAGCTCAACGGTGTGAGCGTAAAAACGATGCGCTGCGACATATTGGAGGAGATTCCGGAGGGCGAATATGATGTGATCGTTTCAAATCCGCCCTACATCGAAACCGACACTATATTCAGTCTGGACAACATAGTGAGCAGCTATGAGCCTGTTGAAGCGCTTGACGGCGGCTTTGACGGACTTATGTTCTACCAGCGTATCGTGGAGGAGGTCGCAAAGGAAATCATGGCGGAGAACAGCGTCATAGCCTTTGAGATCGGCTATAACCAGGGCGAGGAGGTATCTGACCTTCTTCGCGACGAGGACTTCTCTAACGTAAAGGTAATTGAGGATGCGTGCGGAAAGGACAGAGTTGTTACGGCAAGGCTGAAGCCCGCCCTGTTCGCGGCATTTGATTAAAAATATTAAGCAAAGGGGACAAACAATATGCACAAGATAGGTATACTTACAAGCGGCGGCGACTGTCAGGGACTTAACGCGGCGATACGCGGCGTTGCAAAATCCCTGTACAACGAGTTTCATGACGATGTTGAGATATACGGCATTCAGAACGGATACTACGGTCTTATTCACGGCGATATAAAGAAGATGTCAAAGAGTGATTTCTCCGGTATTCTGACGCTCGGAGGAACGATTCTGGGTACCTCGCGCCAGCCCTTTAAGATGATGCGCGTTATTGATGATGTAACAGGCATTGACAAGGTCAAAAACATGAAGGCAAACTACCGCAAGTGGGGGCTTGACTGTCTTGTTGTCCTCGGTGGCAACGGTACGCACAAGTCGGCAAATATGCTCAGCGAAGAGGGGCTTAACGTTGTTTCCCTCCCCAAAACCATCGACAATGACGTATGGGGCACGGATATGACCTTCGGTTTCCAGAGCGCGTGCGATATTGCCACAAACGTAATAGACTGTATTCACACAACGGCAACCTCCCACGGCCGAATCTTCATCGTTGAGGTAATGGGACATAAGGTAGGCTGGCTTACGCTCCACGCAGGTATCGCGGGCGGTGCGGATATAATTCTTCTGCCGGAGATTCCGTATGATATAGAAAAGGTAGCAATGTATCTTAACAAGCGCGAGGCATCGGGCAAGAACTTCTCAATCCTTGCCGTTGCGGAGGGCGCAATCTCAAAGCAGGAGGCTGCAATGAAGAAGAAGGACCTCAAGGCGTTAAGAGCTGCACAGACCTATCCGTCTGTTGCATACAAGGTTGCCGATGAGCTTGGCAAATATATATCAAACGAAATAAGAGTTACGGTTCCCGGGCACTTCCAGCGCGGCGGCAGTCCGTGCGCGTATGACAGAGTTCTGTGCACACGCTTCGGCGCGGCGGCGGCGCGGCTTATAAAGGAACAGAATTATGGAAACATGGTAGGACTCAGAAACGGCGAGATCATTCCCGTTCCCCTTTCGGAGGTTGCGGGCAAGCTCAAAAAGATTCCGCTTGACTGTCCGCTTATCGGTGAAGCAAGAGAGGTAGGAATTTCATTTGGCGACTGATGATAAGGATACTGCTTTAACCCCGCGCCAGCAGAGGGCGGAGGAGCTTTTCCGCTCAGGCTATAACTGCTCGCAGGCGGTTATCGGCGTTTTCTGCGATAAGCTCGGACTTGATTTTGACACGACAATGAGGCTCTCGGAGGGCTTCGGCGGCGGCATGGGACGTATGCGTCTCACCTGCGGAGCCGTGTCGGGAATGGCAATGGCGGTCGGCGCTCTCCTTTCCCGCGGCGCGGGCGAAGGGAACACCCGCGCAGAGGTCTATGCACGGGTACAGGAGCTTGCGGAAATTTTTAAGGAAAAGAACGGCTCGATAATATGCGCCGATCTCTTAGGGCTTAACGGCAAAGAAAACCGTGGGCCGTCACCCGAGGCAAGAACTGAGCAGTATTATAAAAAGCGTCCGTGCATAAGGTGCGTAACGGACTGCGTAAAAATTATTGAGGATAATTTGTTTTAAATATGTTTAAAGGCGGCTCAGAAGGCCGCCTTTAATTTTTCCTCAAATCCCTGCGGATTTTCAAGTCCGAGCTTCAGCATTTCCTCCGACACCGCCCATAAGAGTAGCCTGTCCTTTTCCGCGCTGTCCTTCACCTCTGCAATAACTCTCCCGCGGTATTCGCAGAGTACTCCGCACAGCTCATCATATTTCATAATATCTCTTATGAGCATTGCGCTCAGCTTCGGGTAGCCGGTGGTGACGGCGGCGCTCATATGCTTACCGCTTTCCGATGCCGCAACCTCAAAGTCGCCCTCATCTCCATAGCACACAAGGGCGCCCGCTGCCCGCGCATCCTTTGCAATGCATCTATTAAGCGTCTCATCATCGGTCAGAGCAAAAACCGCAAAGGCGCCCTCTAAATCCGCTTTATCATAACTTTTAATTACCGTTTCCGCGTCAAGCCCGTCCGTCCGGCAATCGGCGTTATCCGCTATGATCCGCACACGGGCGCCGGCATTGACAAGCCTTTTCGCTTTAATATAGGCTCCCCTGCCGCCGCCGACAATCACGCACAGCCTGTTTTTTACGTTAAGCTTTACCATGTAGTCCATAAATACCTCCTGTAAGTCTTACAAGCACACTGTTACTTATTATCCGTTTTCTGTTTTGCGGTATTAAGTGTTGAAATCAGTATTCGCTTAATTTCAAGACAATCATTAATCAAGGAGTTTCCTTCTTTTTCGGATATATATTCAGATAAAGTTAAAAGTCTTAACCAATACTCAGTTTCTGCGGTTTCCTTGAGAGAAATATGAAGCTTTGAAATAAAATCAGCTTTGCTTATTCCGTAAATGGCTTCATTGGCATTAGCGCCTATAGATGTTCCGCTGCGGATAATTTGTTTTGAAATAATTGTTTCATGTTTTTCTTTGATAAGGTACTTATAAAGCTTTACAATGCGTACAGCAAATTTAAGTGATTTTTCAATCAGAATACTATTCTGAGCCATAAAAACATCTCCGGTATTTAAGATAAAAGATAACAAATAAGAGATAACAGATAATAGTACAAGAAGCGCTGACTGCCTTTTATCTATTCACTATTATCTATTATCTCTTATCTTAGCTGTTTAATAACATTAAACAGCGCTTCTTGGTGCGAGGGACCGGACTTGAACCGGCACGGTTTCACCCACACGCCCCTCAAACGTGCGCGTCTGCCTATTCCGCCACCCTCGCAGATAAATATTGCTGTTGTTCTTCACAACAGAAATTATTATAGCAGATGTTTTGTCATTTGTCAACACTTTTTTTCAATTTTTTTATTGAAGTCTGATATTATGATTGCAAAAATCATACTTTTATGATAGAATATAATTGGTGATTTATGTGACAGATATAAAAAGACTTGTTATAGGAATACTTGCCCATGTTGACTCCGGCAAAACCACACTTTCGGAGGGTATGCTTTACCGTTCGGGAGAAATACGAAGGCTGGGCAGGGTCGACCATGGCGACGCGTTCCTTGACACAAATGAAATAGAACGTGAAAAGGGCATCACAATATTTTCAAAGCAGGCTGTTATGAATTTCAATAATAGTGAATTTACGCTGCTCGATACTCCCGGACATATAGATTTTTCGGCGGAGATGGAAAGGACGCTTCAGGTTCTCGACTATGCGATCCTCGTTATCAGCGGCACAGAGGGCGTTCAGAACCATACAGAAACGCTCTGGAAGCTTCTTATACGCTATAACGTTCCCGTGTTTATATTTATAAATAAGATGGATATTTCCGAGAGGGAGCGCGGAGAGCTTATGGAGGAGCTTCACACGAAGCTTGACGACGGCTGCATTGATTTTGACGGACGCGGCACGGCGGAATTTGCCGAGTACGCGGGAATGTTCAGCGAGGAGCTTATGGAGGAGTTCCTCGAAAATGAAAGTGTTTCGGACGCGGCTCTTGTTTCCGCTATTGCCGGACGGCATATATTCCCCTGCTTTTTCGGCTCGGCGCTGAAGGTCAGCGGAGTTGATGAGTTCTTAAGCGCGCTTGACAGATACACAAGGGCGGTTGAGTACGGAGAGGAGTTCGGCGCGAAGGTCTTTAAGATAACAGAGGAAAACGGCGCGCGCCTTACCCATATGAAAATCACTGGGGGCGCGCTTAGGGCAAAGACCGTAATTGACGGCAGAGGGCAGGACGGAGAGCCTTGGAGCGAAAAGGCGGACAGAATAAGAATATATAACGGCGAAAAATTCACAATGGCAGACATTGCGCCGGCGGGCACGGTCGCGGCGGTTACGGGACTTGGCGCAACGTATCCCGGAGAGGGGCTGGGCTGCGAGAGTAATTCCGGAATGCCGTTTCTTGAGCCTGTTCTCACCTACCGCGTTGAGCTGCTTGACGGAACGGATGTTCTTACCGCGCTGAACCGTCTGCGCCATCTCGAACAGGAGGACCCGCAGCTGCATGTTATATGGAATGAGCCGCTGCAGGAGATACATATACAGCTCATGGGCGAGGTTCAGCTCGAGGTGCTGCGCCGCATTGTTTCGGAGCGCTTCGGCATGGAAATCGACTTCGGACAGGGCAGCATTGCATATAAGGAAACAATTTCGGGCATAGTTGAGGGTGTGGGACATTTTGAGCCGCTCCGCCACTACAGCGAGGTGCATCTCATCATGGAGCCGCTCCCCCGCGGCAGCGGTCTTAAATTTGAATCGTCCTGCTCCGAGGACGCTCTGGACAGGAACTGGCAGAGGCTTATCCTCACGCATCTGCGAGAGAAAACCCATATTGGAGTTCTCACCGGCTCCCCCATCACCGATATGAAAATAACCCTCGCATCCGGGCGCGCGCATAAAAAGCACACCGAGGGCGGCGACTTCAGACAGGCTACCTACAGAGCGGTGCGTCAGGGGCTTATGAACGCGCAGAATGTTCTGCTTGAGCCGTTCTACAGCTTCCGCCTTGAGATACCGACAGAAAACGTCGGACGCGCAATGACCGACCTTCAGCAGATGGGAGCGGAATTTTCGCAGCCGTCCCTTAACGGAGATATGTCAGTCATCAAGGGCAGCGCGCCGGTTTCGGAAATGCGCTCGTACCACTCCGACATAACCGCGTACACTGCCGGACGCGGAAGGCTGTTCTGCACGCTTGCGGGCTATGACGTATGCCACAACGCCGAGGAGGTCATATCAGCATGCGGCTACGACGCGGAGGGCGATCTTGACAACCCCTGCGACAGCGTGTTCTGCGCCCACGGCGCGGGCTTTCTCGTAAAGTGGGACGAGGTGCCGCAGTATATGCATCTCCAAAGCGCGCTTGCGCCGGAATATGACGAGGAGGAGGCGGAGCTGAGAGTTTCGCGCTATATGAGCGCGGTTGTAAACGATGAGGAGCTTCTGCGCATATTTGAGCGCACCTACGGTCCCGTTAAGCGCAAAAATCCCAACACCATGCGCAAACGGATAAAGCATGAGAGTGCGCCGTCCGCGCGCAGAAAAATGCCTGTCCCTACAGGACCCGCCTATCTTCTTGTGGACGGCTATAACATAATATTTGCATGGGAGGAGCTTAATGCGCTTGCAAAGGACAATCTGGAGCTTGCCCGCGAAACTCTCATAAACCGTATGTGCAACTACCGTGGCTATAAAAACTGCGAGCTTATCCTCGTGTTTGACGCGTATAAGGTCAAGGGCAATCCGGGGACTGTTGAAAAGGTCCATAATATAAATGTGGTATACACAAAGGAGGCTGAAACGGCGGACGCGTATATTGAAAAGGTCACCCATGACCTTGCGAAAAAGCACCGAGTACGCGTTGCGACCTCGGACAACCTCGAGCAAGTCATCATTCTCGGCAACGGCGCGACAAGGGTGAGCGCGGACGAGTTCCACAAGGAGGTCGAGGACGCCGAGGAAGAAATAAGAAGGTTTATAAAGCAGACATTTTAAGGAGTTCTTATGGCTATAGGAATTATTGCTGAATTCAATCCGTTCCACAACGGACATAAATATCTTATAAGCGAAGCGAAACGGCTTAACAACAATGAGCCTGTCATCTGCATAATGAGCGGAGCGTTTGTTCAGCGCGGAGAACCTGCTGTCACGGACAAATGGACGCGCGCGAAGATGGCGCTGGAAAACGGCGCAGACCTCATTTTTGAGCTGCCCGTCACCTTTTCGCTCAACACAGCCCAGAAATTCGCATACGGCGCCGTTTCAACACTTCACGCGTCGGGCATTGTCGACACGCTCGCCTTTGGCTCGGAAAGCGGAAATTCTCAGGAGCTTGACAAGGCGGCAGCTCTTTTTGAAAACGAACCGCCCGAGGTATCACAAATGCTCAAAGAGCTTATGGCGGAGGGCATGAGCTATCCCGCCGCCAGAGCGAGAGCATATGAGGGATTTATTTCTCCCTCGCTTCTCTCCTCCCCCAACGATATTTTAGGGATCGAGTATCTGCGCGCCGCCAAGACGCTCAATTCCGCCTTTAACATCTGCGCGGTTGCGCGCAGGGGAACCGGACATGACAGCGCCGAAACCACAGACGAATTTGCAAGCGCCTCAAAGCTGCGCCGGATCATTCTTGAAAACGGCAGTATAGCCGGCTTTGTACCGTACGGCGGCAGCTTTCCCGTATACGTCAGCGGCAGACTTGAAACGGCAGTCATTGCGCGCCTGCGCACCTGCGGAGCGGACTATATAAGACAAATCAACGACGTCGCAGAGGGGCTTGAAAATAAGTTCATAAAAGCAGCTGTGAGCTCTTGCACCGTCAACGAGGTATGTAATGCGGTAAAGTCAAAGCGGTACACAATGAGCCGTATAAGGCGCATTATATGGTCAGCGTTTCTCGGCATTACAAAGGATAAGGCGGCTCTGCCGCCATCATATATCCGTGTTCTGGGAATGAACAAAACCGGAATGTCTCTTCTTAAACAAATGAAAACCACTGCACGGCTGCCGGCGGTCGTAAAGGCTGCGGATTATCCCGGCGATATGATTTTTGATGCCAACAGACAGGCTGAGGACATTTTTTCCCTTGCCGCCACGGATCCCGGGCTGCGCAGCGGAGGACGCGATCTGACAACGCCGCCGGTTATTATATGAAATATGGTTTACCTGGGAGGCATTTCCTATAATATGGTATAGTATGCATATAACTGGAAATTTATTTATGAATATTTTATAAAATTTTTGTTTATACTTTTTTAATTTTAAGTATTGACAAATTATACACAGAGTGGTATAATATTCTTAAATTCAAGTGAGACAGTCAATATACATATGGTTATGCGTCTGTATATTGGGGTACACTTGTCAAAAATACGATACATGAAAATATGCTAGCGTTTTTATGTATCAAATTTATGTTTAAAAAAACAGGAGGATTTCCAAATGAAGAAAAAGTTATCATTAGTAGCAGCATTGACTCTTACAGCATCAATGTTCTCAGCAGTAGCAGCTTCAGCTGCAACACCGAATGCTTATTACAACGGTGTAAGAACATTCATCAACAACAACCCGATCCAGTCTTACACAATCAACAACCATACAGTTGTATCAACAAGCGATATTAAGGACTATGGTTTCAGAGTTGTTTGGGACGAAAATGCAAGAGCTGTATATATCAGCAAGGACGCTGCAAAGGACGCTTGGCATCCTGAGAGACACTCAGGCGCAGTAGTTAACTACAAGGCTTATGCAGGCGATGTTGCTTTCACAACAGTTCCTTCAGATATCAAGGTTTATGTAAACGCTCAGCTCGTTGACAGCTACAACACAGGTGTTCTTACCTACATCAACCTTGCTGACCTTGTAAAGGCTTCATGCACACATTCAACAATCTCAAAGCAGTGGTTCGCTGATGAGCAGCAGTCATTCCTCTGGATTTCAAGTGAACCGGTAGCTGAGAAGACAGCTATTCCGCTTGCTCATCTCACAGCTCCTAAGGCTTACGAGATCGCTGTAAAGACTCTTGATAGCAGCATTTACAGAAGAGCAGATGAAGTATTCAAGAAGACAGCAAGAGTTGTTCCGCTTCCGTTCGTATACGGTCTTTCAGACAATGATTTCATAGATGCAGACGGTGGTTATACATTTGCTGTTGATTTCGGTTCAACTGCAGTTAACGCTTCAATCCATGTAAATCAGGATGGTTCAGCATACTTTGTTAACATTCCGGAGTGGCTGACATATATGTGCGACTAATTATTTATTCATAAAAGCATAACAGTAGACAAAACCTTCTGGTTTTGTCTACTGTTATATTCAGACATATTTATACAAACACATACTTAATCCAAATAACGAATTGAAAAAGAGGAACATTATGTTGAAAAAAACAAGAAAAATATCACTATGCTTTATTGTGATTGCATGCCTGATAGGCCTTGGCTACACGGGCATCAACAGTGAGGATTTTCCTTCTATATATAGTTCTATAACTGATTCCGCAGAGTTCATATCCGAGGAACAGGCGCGTCTTGAAAGGCTCGACAGCTATTCCCTTGACAGCTATATAGATGCGTCACGTCCTACTAGTTCCAACGGAAATAACATGAATGTTATCATGATGATCCCCGACGGTCAGAATGTCTCCGAACAAACGCTTACAAGATGGTATCAGGGGCGCTCACTTGCAACTGACGAGTATTTGTGCGGTATGGTGCGAACATATTCATCTGAGTCTGCAATAACCGATTCAGCGGCGGCAGCGACTGCATATGCCACAGGATATAAAACAAATGAAGGGTATATAGGTCTGCTCCCTGCTGTATCAGATATGCCCGGCGCTGTACCCGTTACCGAAAGTAATTTCCAGATGCCTATTGCAACAGTGCTTGAATCCGCACACCTTGCAGGCAAAAGCACAGGGCTTGTCGTGACAGCTCCCATTATGCATGCTACACCTGCCTCATTCTCGGCTCATACTGACAGCCGTACTCTTTATACAAAAATTGCAAAACAGCAAATATATTCGGGAATAGATGTAATGCTTGGCGGAGGTTCTTTTTATCTTCGCGACGGACGTGATGACGGGCGTGATCTAATTTCTGATGCGGAAAAGCTTGGCTTTACTCATGTAACAGACCGTAATGCGCTTCTTGGCACCACTGCAAACAAGGTTCTCGGAACTTTTGCTTCACTGGATATGAACTATGATTTCGACCGTTCGGAATCAGAGCCGACACTTGAAGAAATGACCGTTAAAGCAATCGAGCTTTTAAACCGCAACGAAAACGGGTTCTTTCTCCTCGTGGAAGGAAGCAAGGTGGACTACGCTTCACACGCGCATGATCCTGTGGGAGTTGTAAGCGAATCCATGAGCTACGATAAGGCATTCCGCGCAGCTGTGGAATTTGCAAAGAGCGATGGAAATACGATCGTAATATCATGCGCGGACCACGGAAACGGCGGTATGTCAATCGGTGTCGGTCAAAGCGGATACGCGCAGACAAATATAAGCTCATATCTTGATCCCCTCAAGCGTGCTTCGCGCACCGGCGCCGGCTTATATTCTGAATTTGACAGTTCAAGATCAAATGTAAGAGAAGTCGTGGCACAATACTACGGCATCACCGATCTTACTGACGAGGAAGTCGAAAAAATTGAGTCCACAAACGAGGTTATGGCCGCAGTGGGAGCAATGATGAGCAAAAGAGCAAACATAGGATGGATTGCTAACGGTCACACAGGCGAAGATGTGCCCTTAAGTATTTATGCTCCCGAGGGATACGGCTTACACGGAATTGTCGATAATACTGATATTTCACATCTTATGCAAGCGTTTCTTGGCGTAGATAACAATGTAACAACATCTGACTTATTTATACCGGTCCGCGATTTATTTTCAGCCATCGGCGCAAATATAAGCTATGAAATCATTTCACAATCGAGGACTGTTCTTGTAATAGAAAAGGACGGTATAACAATGCGTCTGCCTGTTGATACAAGCATCGCTATTGTTAACGATTCCGTTTATCGTCTCGGAGGAGTTACTGTTGTGAGCAACGGAACTACATATGTATGCAGGGATGTTCTGGACCTGTTCACAAAGGTCACATCGGAAGCTGCAAAGTAAACTAATCGGAGGAGTAATTCATTACATGATTATTAAAAGCATTATATGTTTTATGGCAGCGCTGTCTGCCATTTTCGGAATAAACGCTTCCGCAGAGGACAATGATAAATTTCTGGTTTATGCCATAAATTCACATCTGGTTGATGCAAATAACGAAATCATGGATATTTTACCCAATCCCTACGTTTACCAATCTGTGAGTTTTGTTCCCGTCCGGTATTCACTCCTTATTCTTGGGGCAACGCTGGAGTACAATGCCGACGATAATTCCATAACGGTATATTATAAAGGAGAAGCAAAGAAAAAATCTTTGGACGGCTGCATATATGAGTACGATGTTTCCTATCTGCCTGCGCGTGATATTGCCGAGCTGGTCGGAGGCTCTGTAGGCTGGAATGACGGTATACTTGCCATCTCTACAGGTCAGAATGCTCAGGAATATTCAGATCGTACGGATTATTATAAAGAAAGATTGAATTATACGGGACGTTATGATCTCTACGAAGAAATTGAGTATAAGAAGCTTCCGAAAACTATAACGTTCTCTGCAGATGCGGGCTGTTACGAAAATGAATTCATGCTTGAAATCAGCACCAATGTCCGCAATGCAGTTATACATTATACTACAGACGGAAGTGACCCAACCAGAGAATCACCTGTGTATACAGAACCTATAAGAATATATAATCGTACATATGAAGAAAACGTTGCCGCAAATGTCACATGCGTTGTTGCCGAAGATTTTAAATACCCGACAGGACTTGTTCAGAAGGGCATGACAGTAAAAGCTATGGCATATAATGAGGAAGGTGACGGAACCGCAATATATGTCAGCAGTTATTTTGTAGGTGTTGATTTCGCTCAGCGATATAAAATGAAAGTAATTTCCCTTTCGGCAAATTACGATTGGCTTTTTAACGAGCAAACGGGATTATTCTCCTATAACAATTCCATTCAATTGTCAAACTGGTATGAATCACAGGCATTTATAGAAATATTTGACGAATCTAACGACCGGGTTATCGCGCAGCCCGCCGGGCTCAGACTTAACGGCGCCGGAAGCCGTGTATTTCAGCAAAAATCAATTCGCGTTTACTCTCGTGAAAATACAATATACCAGAACGGCGACAAAAAGAGCATAAAATGTGATCTTTTTAACGGAAAGGTAACAGACAATAACTTTGAGCAGGTGACCAAATTCAAACGCTTTATTCTGCGCAACGGTGGTGACGACTGGAAAGAGTTTTTCATGAAGGATGCTCTTGTGCATTCACTGTGCAAGCCTCTCGATGTTGATATACAAGCCTCCGAAAACTGTATTGTTTATCTTAACGGTGAATTCTTCGGTTTTTACAGATTGCGTGAACGGTATGATGACGAGTATTTCCAATACCACTATAATCTCAGCGATGAGAAGGATGCTGTTATAGTACAAATCGCAAATAATCCCAATGTTGCAAATATATCAGAGGGCACACAGGAGGATCTTCAGGACTTTAACGATAAAATATATTATGTAATAAACAATGATATGTCAAACGAAAGCAATTATAAAACTGCCTCCAACTACTTTAATACAGGCAGTCTTATAGATTATTATATTGCAAATATATTCTTTGAAAATGTCGATTGGCCTCATAACAACGTAAAAATATGGCGAAACAAGAATCCTGAAAACGGAGATACCCGTTTTAAGTTTATGATTTCAGACGAAGATGTTTCCATGAAAAATATCGGTAAGATTATGGAGGATGCTTACGGAAAGACCAGTGCAATGGCAGCCAAATGGAAAGGCACAAAAGCCACCGGAACACTTGGCTATAAGCTTAATGATATAAATTGTCTGCTTAATACCACATTTCGTTCCTTCATGAAAAATAAAGGCTTTAAAATCGAATTTATAAGACGATATAACGACTATCTTAACACAATCCTGACGACGGACAATATAATGAAACAGGCAAATAACTTTTTCTATTCACCAATTCATGTCCGTACAGAACAAAGAATAAGATATCCTCTTTCATGGTATAAAAGTGATTTATATGATATACAATCATGGGCATCAAAAAGACCGGGTCTGGCAAGAACTGAACTCGAAAACTATTTCGGATATAAGACTAAGGTGAACGTTACCTTTAAGTGCAATGCCGAGCAAGGAATAATGCATGCAAATTCCATTCAGCTGAAATCAGGAACGTTGTTTAATATCACCTCACCTACAAATTATACTTCTCAGTATTACAAGGATTTTCCGCTCTGGTTTGGAGCAACACCAAATCCAGGATATGAATTTGATTATTTTCTTATAAACGGAAAACAGGTATACTCTGACAGTGAATATGTATGCAATCCTTCGGGTGACATGGTAATTGAAGCCGTGTTTAAACAGGCGGCTGACAGTTCAGAAGTATCTGAATAAAATTTACTGTTACGGTTCCTGCTGCAGATTAAACTGTAGCGGCAAGACAATTTAATACAACACTGACAAGCACCTGTTGAGTATAATATACTATTATTATATTCGGGCAGGTGTTTTTTATGTTAAACGCAGTTTTTGAATGGCTCAGGACAGTTGTTCTCATGGCGGGATATGTATCGGGAAGCGCATCCTTTCCGAAGCCGCTTACCTCTGAGGAGGAGGCGAAGTATCTTGAGCTTTATGCAAAGGGGGACGAAAACGCGAAAAATATACTTATTGAACGCAATCTGCGCCTTGTCGCGCATATTGTAAAGAAATACTGTGATGAGAAAAATGCCGATGACCTCATCTCAATAGGCACCATCGGGCTTATAAAGGGAATTAACACCTATAATCACAGCAAAAGCAACAAGCTCTCATCATACATTGCAAAGTGTATTGAAAATGAAGTGCTTATGTATCTGCGCAGTATGAGAAAACGGCGTAATGATATATACATTGATGACGGGATAGGAACGGATAAGGACGGCAACAGTATGACTCTTGCGGATATTCTCCCCAGTGACGCTCCCGACATTGCCGATTCCGTTTCGGACAGTATCGAGGCGCGCAAGCTGTACCGGATCATGCACAGCGTTCTGACCCCTACCGAAATACGCATCATCACCGCGCGCTACGGACTGGGCTGCACAAAGCGGCTTACACAGCAGCAGATCGCAGATTCCCTCGGTATAAGCCGCAGCTATGTGAGCCGTATCGAAAAGAAATGCCTCGGCAAGCTCGCCAAGGCATTTGATTGTTAATTTGTCAAGAGGTCCGTAATCATTTCACAGTAATCGCTGAAGGTTGTTGTCAATACATAGTTAAAAACAGCAACCTCATCGGCGTTATAACGCTCAACCTCATCAATAAGATTGCCGCCGAAGGAACGCGGGTCGATCACTACTACTCTGTAATAGTCATTGAGCAGCCACGGAATCAAAGCGTTGGCATACGAGTCCTTTATAATAACAATGGTTCTGCCATCGGGTCTGCCGTTATTGGTTATCTCCATAAGTGGCTGGTCTCCGCCGAAGAACAGGTTATAGTTACAGTTGTTTGTATCGAACACAGGTGACTGTATACCGTATTCCGTTACAGCATCCTCGGCGCGCATGAGCACGCCAAAATCACCGTTCTCTACCGTATCGTAGTAGAACATATCGTCATAGGCATCCCACGGCAGCTGTGACTTTGCTTTAAGATAAAGTGAACCCTGGAAGCTGCCAAGCTCCTTTAAGCTGTAGTCCTCCTTAGGCTCAGGTACAGCGCCCGCCGCTTCTCTAAACGCCGCATATCCGAGATATGAGCCGTTCATGGTCCAGTGGTGGTCGGTCCTGAAATATATATAATCCTCGTCTGCCGCCGACGCGTCCGAAAGTCTGTCGTACACATCAACTGCGGTTATGTTTTTCAGCCTGCTGTAAACAGTCTCGACAGCCTCTCTCTGCGAATCCTGAACTCCGGCATAGAGCGGCTCGCTGAATTCAAGCTGTGTCGGGATAAGCATCGAATACATTTTAACTCTGTCTGGCAGCGCTTTTCGAACGGCATTCAGCGCGTCGGCATACTGCTCCTCAACCTCAGGACTGCTTAAAAACATTTCCATAATTTTGCCGTCATACAGTACAAGGTGCGAATCCTGCGACTCGCCCGTGCCTATATCCTTTGTTGTTGATATGATCTTACCCATACCGTTCGGAAGAAAGCCGAAGCATGACTGTATCTTATCCGACAGTGTCATTATCCTGCTGCGGAAGCCTATATTATCGTTCACATAGTCATCGATCTGCGACATATAGCTGCCCGACCAGACAGAGCTTACGCTGAACGCCGGAAACTCCTGCGGCTCGCGGTTCTCCGCAAGAACGCTTTCAGTATCCGCCGGACACATAAGCACGACCGCAGAGCCTATAAGCATAAGCATGAACAAAAAGGTTATTGCATATTTTCTCATAATTCACCCCTCCTTAAAATCTGAAATACAGGAACGGGTTTGAGGTAGCGCCCGTAAGCAATGCAACGCAGCTTATAAAGAGTGCGCACATGATTGCCGCCTCTATTATCCAGCCGACCTTGCCGATTGAAATAAGCCTGTTATATATCTTATACGGCAGCGGCGTCGAAACGATAACACACGCCGCAAGGAGCACACTGTAGGAGCAGAACGCAGAAATCGTTGTGAAGTCATACAGCGCGCAGCCGTGTCCGAATAGGTGTCCGACAAACTGCGCAAGCTCCGAAAAGTCCGTAAAGTAGAACAGCCCCCAGCCCAGCACAACAAGAAACATTGTGGTTATATGCGGCAGCACGGGAACCTTATGCCAGTTCTTAAACAGCAGCTTTTCTATTATAAGCAGAACACCGTAATAGAGACCCCATAGCACGAAGTTCCATGACGCGCCATGCCACAGACCTGTGAGCATCCAGACTATCATCGTGTTCATAAGCCAGCGCCACTTTGCGCAGCGATTGCCGCCGAGCGGAATATACACATAATCGCGGAAGAAGCTGCCCAGAGTCATATGCCAGCGTCTCCAGAATTCGGTTATTGATTTTGAAATATAAGGATAGTCAAAGTTTTTCGGGAACTTAAAGCCGAGCATCTTACCCATACCTATCGCCATATCCGAATATCCGGCAAAATCAAAATACAGCTGCAGGCTGTAAAATATTATTCCGAGCCATGACGAAAGCGCCGTCGGATTGGTCGCCGGAGAAAACAGCAGGTCCTTAGCCTCACCCGCAAAATTCGCAAGTAACACCTTTTTGGCAAGGCCCAGCACAAACTGAGTGGAGCCGTCGGCAAAATCCTTCATTGTAGTTTTTCTGTCATCAAGGTTCACCGCCACCTCGCTGTAGCGAACGATAGGTCCTGCAATAAGCTGCGGGAACATCGACACGAAGGTCAGAAACTTCAGATAAGATTTCTGTACCGGCGTATCACCGCGGTAGACATCTATTACATAGGTAAGTATCTGGAAGGTATAGAACGAAATACCCAGCGGCAGACCGATCTGTGGAACCGGCAGCGCGGTCCTGAACACGCCGTTTACGCTGCTCACGGCAAATCCGGCATACTTGAATACACCTATCATTACTATATCAAAAGCCACCGCTGCGCCGAGTACCAGCTTGTCCCTTCTTGTTCCTTTAGCTCTGTCCATTGCCAGCGCAAGAAGGTAATTCACAAGGGACGCCGCGATAAGCAAAATTAAAAACGACGGCTCTCCCCAAGCATAGAACACCAGTGACGCTATCGTTATAACCGCATTTTTATAATTAACGCTCCTTCTGAGCATATACACAATCAATACTATAGGTAAAAACAGACATAAGAATGTCAGACTTGAAAATACCACTGACCTGACTCCTTTCTATAAATATCACATATCCTCACAGCTTATCATTATACTACTAATTTTTTTCTGTGTCAATATCAATTAATTTATTTTGTTGGTTTTACCTAAATTTCTGCCGCGCGCAGTCTACAGCGCAAGAAAAAAGGACGCCGCGCGCCCTTTTTTCGGTCACTCTCAGTCACTCTCCTCATTCTCCGTCTCGCTGCCGGACTCCTCCGACGGCTCGTCCGCTGTTTCCTCCTCAGGCTCCTCTGTAGGCTCCGGCGTTGCCGCCACGGCTTCTCTGCTCTTGTCAAAGCATGAGGCAAAGTCCTTTGATACCATGAAAATACTTTCGCTGCCCGTTATTCTCAGATAATATTCGTCCGTTACGTCATTTACCGCGCCGAAGGTGTAGGTCGTGTCGGCGGTTTCGGTGGAAACAACGACTTCCTTTTCCGGCTCGTCAAAGCCGTAGTCCTCGGTCTGCTCCTCCCTTGTGAGCAGCGCGCTCGCCTTAAGAGAAGCGATGCTGTCCGTGAGCTCCTTTATTTTTTCCTGATCCGCGTCCGCGCCATCGTCAGCATACCGCCAGTGACTGTCCTCTTTCTTAAGCTCCACCGTTTCGCCGTCATAGCTCCACTTCAGTCCTGTAATATCCTCCGCGTCTATCTCCATCACGCTTGTCAGATCCGCTTCCTCCTCCCTCTCGCTCAGCAGCCGCGCGCCGAAGCACAGCGCAGCCGCGGCAAGAAGAAGCAGAAACAGGCCGCACAGCTTTCTTGTTCTTGTCATTTTACAAAGCCTCCCTTATCTCTTTTTTCGTCTTATTATTACATATATTCCTCCGGCAACAACAGCGGCGGGTATGAGGAACACCGTTATAAAGCCGAGTATGCCCGACACGCTGTCCGATACCGTAAGGCGCTCGCTGCCAAGCGGCTTGGCATGAATGGATATACCGTCCTCCCGTCCGCTCATCCAGCTCAGTGTGTTAAGGAACAGATCACCGTTGCCGCCCGCGACAAGCTGATTTGACTGCTGCGTAAGGAATTGCCCCGCGCTTATAAGCACAAGCTTTGACTCGCTGTCGCCCTCGCCTATCGTTGACACTATACCCACTGTGCAGCTGCCCTCAGTGTCCAAATCCGTCTTTTCTATAGTGTCCATTGAAGCGGTGTCCGCCTTCACATACGCCTTGTCGGAGGTTGTGAGTATCTCCGTTATATTGCCTCGTCCGTTTTCTGCTTTCTTAATATTTACCGCCATCGGGACCAGAACAAAATACTTTTCATCTCTGAGCGGATCGGTTATCTCATGGCTTCCTATTGACGGTATCAGATAGTAGTTATAGCCCTGAATACACTTTGACGGGTCGCCCTCCATAACCATCTCCTTATCAAGCGCGCAGCCGTAGTATTCGGTGAGGGAATTGAGATTGGGCATATCCTTTCCCGTATAGCCCGACACTATAATGAGATTTCCGCCCTTGTCCGCGTACGCCTTAAGCAGAGCCACCTCCTGCTCCGAGAGGTCCGACTGCGGCTCATTTATCAGCACAAAATCAGCGTCGGAGGGAACTTCGGACTCCGTGATGAGCGAAATCTCGTCAGTCTCCATGCTTCTGTCGCTTACCATATCCTCAAATGAGCTGTCAAGCTGCGCCTCTCCGTGTCCGCTCAAGGTGTAAAGCTTTGGAATATCATCGCTGCTTACATAGCTTATCGCGCTTGTCACGCAGTTTTCACCGTCAAACTCGGTTGTCTGGGAATAGCTTTCATAGTCAAAGTCTGTTTTATAAATATCGTTGTAGCTTATGTATCTGCTCTTGTCGCCGCTTACAACTATGACGCTGTTCTGCGTTACCTCGGAATTTGTATACTTCTTTGCGAAGCTTGGATTTTTTACGGGATCCTGCACGGAATATTTTATGTTTCCGCTGAGTCCGGCATACTTTTGCAGCATCCGGTCGATTATACTATCCTTCTTTGACTCCTGCGCGATGAGATATATATTGACCTCATTGTCCAGACCCTTTACTATATTCTCCGTTTCCTTTGAAATACTATAGAGATTTTTTCCCGAAATGTCAAGCTGCGTGTATTTTGACGGCAGCGTGTCCGCCATTATAACCACCGCTATACCTATCGCCGCCGCCATAATGCCCGCTGCAGCGCTGTAGCCGCCGAGTCTGAAATCTTTTGACCCGAACCATTTTCTTGCCGTTTGCTTTAAATTCATCAGCTCCATCTCCTTTTCTCCATTGACTGTACCGTAAAGAACAAAAATACCGCCATAACCACAGTGAAATAAATCAGCGAGGATATGTCAAACACACCGTTTGGAAAGGTGTAAAACCTGTCGAACAGTGAAAGCTTGTTCATCAGCTTGGGGAACAAGCCCGACATCGTTTCCTCTGACGCGAGCCTTATCACCATCACAATCACAATTCCCGCCGCGGTAGAGCCTGCGGCTACAACGGGATTTTTTGTAAGCAGATAAATTATAAGACCGATTACCGCGATCAGAACGATAAACGCGAGCGCCGTCGCGGCAGCGGAGGAAGAAACATATCCCGATATTGAGGACATATAGTAATTTATCAGTCCCGCTGCAAGACAGAGTACCGCCGAAACAATCTGATTTTCGGTCAGTGACGAAATGAACATTCCTATCGCCGCAAGCGCGCCGCCGAGGAAGAAAAAGCCCGCAAGCGCGCCGTAGCTCGCCGGGAGATAAACATTTCCGAACAAGCTTAAAATCAGCGGATAAAAGCCTATTATAAAAAGCGGAACAAAGAGCACCGCAAGCATGGCGAGGAATTTTCCCGCGACCACGCGCGTCATGCTTACGGGAAGCGAATACAAAAGCGCGTCCGTTTTCTGTCTGCGCTCCTCGGCTACAGACCTCATTGTGAGTATAGGAATAGCTATAAGAAAAATAAAGCCCATGTTTCCTAACACATATTCAAAATTGGCATATCCCTGCTTTAAATTAATGACTGTCATATATATTCCCGCAAACAGCAGGATAAAGGCGCAGAATATATAGCCTGTAATGCTTGTGAACATCGCGTGAAGCTCACGCTTAAATATTGCCCTCATATTGCTTCCTCCTCATTGTCGCTTGTATTTTCCGCTGCGGCATCCCCGGGCTTGGCTTCCAAAGGCTCCGCCGCATTGCCGCCGTTCCTTGTAAGCTCAATAAATATATCCTCAAGGCTCGCCTTTTCCGTGTTCATCCTCACAACGGGCAGTCCCGCGCCCGCGAAGACGAAAAACACGTCCTCCGCCATTTCAAGCTCCGGCTCAAAGCTTATAACCGCGTCCGTGTACAGTCCCGACTGATTAAGCGACACCACCGATGCACCCTTCAGCTTAGACAGCACCTCTGCTGCTGTATCCATGTCACACTTTACGGTAAATTTCAGCTGCGCCGTGCCTACAAACAAAGCCTCAAGCTTCTCGGGCGTGTCATTGGCAACCAGCTTACCCTTTGAAATTATCATAATACGGTCGCAGACCGCCTGAACCTCGGAAAGTATATGACTTGAAAGAACAATAGTGTGCGTTCTGCCCAGTGAGGTAATAAGGCTGCGTATCTCTATTATCTGCCCCGGGTCAAGTCCGACAGTCGGCTCATCAAGGATAATAACGGACGGATTTCCCAGAAGCGCCTGCGCAATTCCGACTCTCTGCCTGTAGCCCTTGGACAGATTTTTTATGAGCCTGTCGGCAACGTCTGTTATCTGCGTTCTGCGCATGACCTCCTCGGTCTGTGTCGCTCGGCTGTCACCGCGCACACCCTTCGCCTCCGCCGCAAACATCAGATATTCCCGGGGCGTCATATCGGGATACAGCGGCGGCTGCTCGGGAAGATAGCCTATGCGGCTTTTAGCCTGAACCGGCTCTTCAAAAATATCATGCCCGTCAATTACGACGCTTCCCGACGTTGCGGCAAGACAGCCGGTCATGATATTCATGGTTGTGGATTTTCCGGCGCCGTTGGGGCCGAGAAACCCGTAAATATGCCCCTCCTCAATCGTGAAGGACAGATCATCCACGGCAGTATGCGCGCCGTATTTCTTGGTTAGGGATGAAACCTCAATCATTTTAATACCTCCAAATATATATTGTTCTCTAAGTGTAACATGATACACTTTAACAATCAATAGATATATTGTAAAAAAAATGTTAACAAAAAATTTCCCGCGCTTGAAATGAGCTGCGATATATGCTATACTTAATTATAAACAAAGAAAAAGGAAGTGCACTGTAATGAAAAAAATAATCTGCTTCGGCGACTCCAATACCTACGGACACACTCCCCCGACAGGGGAACGCATGGAAAGACCGTGGCCAACGGTGCTTCAGGAGCTTCGTCCCGACTGCACAGTCATCAACGAGGGGCTATGCGGCAGAAACACGCATCTGTCCGCCTCGGAGAAGGATCCGTCAAACGGTCTTGTCCGCTTCAACGAGCTGCTTGAGGAAAGCGGCGGCGCCGAGCTGCTTATAATCATGCTCGGAACAAACGACACTCTGAAGCATTTTGACTGCCCGGTTTCGGAAACAGCGGAGGCTCTGAGCGGCTATATCCGTTCATGGCGTGATAAATTTGGACAGGACAGCAGAATACTGCTTATCTCCCCCATTCAGATTACCGAGGATAAAAAGAATAACACAGCAATGGACGACGCGTATGAAACGAACGCGATCGGAAAATCAAGACTATTCGCCGCGGAGTATAAGACTCTGGCAGAGCGGGAGCATACTCTGTATCTCAATGCCGCCTCTATTTGCAGAGCATCCGAGCTTGACGGTGTACATATGCTTCCCGCCGAGCATGAAAAGCTCGCTCACGCGGTATATGATGTAATTCTTAACGAAATATGAGGTGTTTTATGAAAAAGCTTATCCCTGTTATATTATCCGCCCTCCTGCTTTCCTCCTGCGGTTCTGTTCCGCCGCAGAATGAGGACAAAGCGGCGCTCAATCCTGCGGACGGCATGACTATCGAAGAAAAAGTCGGACAGCTTTTTATGGCGCGGTGCGACAGCGAAGGCATGGAAAAAATTCTTGAAAAACAGCCCGGCGGCATCGTTATGTTTGCGGTCGATTTTGAAAACCTCACGGAGAAGGAGGTCAAGAAAAAAATACAGAGCTATAAGGACGCCTGCGGTATTGAGCCGATTATTGCTGTTGACGAGGAGGGCGGCACGGTTGTGCGCATAAGCTCCAATCCTGAGCTTGCCCCCGAAAAATACCAAAGCCCTCAGTATTACTATAACGAGGGCGGTATTGACGCGATTGTCAAAAACACTCTCGATAAATCAGAGCTTCTCAAAAAGCTCGGCATAACCATGAATTTGGCGCCGGTCGCGGATGTTTCGACCGACCCCGAGGATTTTATATATAAGCGCTCCTTAGGACAGAATGCCGAAATCACGGCGGAATACACCGCCGCGGTCACCTCGGCGGCAGCAAAGACGGGGCTTATGTCCTGTCTTAAGCACTTCCCCGGCTACGGCAATAATGTTGACACCCACACGGGAATTGCCATAGACAACAGGAGCCTTGATTCCTTGCGCGCCTGTGACTTTCTGCCGTTTGAGAGCGGAATAGCCACCGGAGCCGCGGCGGTACTTGTATCGCACAACATAATAACGGAGGCTGATCCGGACGAGCCCGCGTCCATCTCGCCGCGTATACACGAAATACTCCGCGATGAGCTGGGCTTTGACGGAATAATCATGACTGACGATATGTCCATGGGAGCGATGGCGGAATATGAAACGCCGTACACCAGAGCTGTGCTTGCAGGAAACGACATGATAATCGCCACCGATTTTGAAACGGCATTTGCCGAGGTTCTCGGCGCCGTTAAAAGCGGAGAAATTTCCGAAGAGACGCTTGATAAGGCGGTAAACCGTATTCTGAGAATAAAATCGGAATACGGATTGTAAACAACAGTATTCAGGAGAATAAAAAAATGACGATAGAAATATTAAAGGGTATTCTGATTCCGTTTTTGGGAACATCATGCGGAGCGGCGTGCGTGTTCTTTATGAAAAAAGCAATGAGCGAATTGCTGCAGAGGGCATTGACGGGCTTTGCAGCCGGAGTTATGGTAGCGGCATCAGTGTGGAGTCTGCTTATTCCGGCAATAGAGCAGTCGGAAGCAATGGGAAAGCTGTCGTTTATACCGGCAGCGGCGGGATTTCTTGCGGGTATTCTGTTTCTGCTGCTGCTTGACCATATAATCCCCCATCTGCATATGAACAGCAGACAGGCGGAGGGTCCCGAAAGTCATCTCAGAAAAACTACCATGCTTGTGCTTGCGGTTGCGCTGCATAATCTGCCGGAGGGAATGGCGGTAGGCGTGGTATACGCCGGACTTCTGACGGGCAAGACGGAGATCACTGCCATGAGCGCGGCGGCTCTCGCGATAGGAATAGCGATACAGAACTTTCCCGAGGGCGCGATCATATCAATGCCGCTCAGAGCGGAGGGTGTGAAAAAGCCCAAGGCGTTTTTCTACGGAGTTCTCTCCGGCGCTGTGGAGCCTGTAGGCGCGATGCTTACAATTCTCGCCGCCGGCTTTATCGTTCCCGCTCTCCCCTATATGCTCAGCTTTGCCGCGGGCGCGATGCTGTATGTGGTCGTTGAGGAGCTTATACCCGAAATGTCCGCCGGAAAGCACTCAAATATAGGCACGCTGCTGTTTGCGGCAGGCTTCACGGTCATGATGATACTCGACGTTGCTTTGGGATAAAGGTCATGCAGCGCAGAGAAACGATTTTCCTGCGTCTTGAAAAATATTGCTGTTTGATGCAGTTTTTGCTATTACTGTTAAAAAGCATATTGACAAATCTCTGTTTGTAGTGTATAATATCACATAGATGAATTTCTATGTGAGGTAGGTTTATGAAAAACAAATACGCCAAAACAGCCGAAATATTCAAATCGTTTTGTGATGAAAACAGAATACGAATACTTGAAATGCTGCAAACAGGAGAAAAATGCGGGTGTAAGCTCCTTGAAGAATTAAATGTTACACAGCCTACGCTTTCACATCATATGAAAATTCTATGTGACGCCGGCATTGTTGACAGCCGAAAAGAGGGCAAATGGACGCATTACAAAATTTCAAATGAGGGGCGAAACGACATAATAAAGCTCCTTGAAGAAATCACAAAAATAAACAGTTCTTGCGCAGATAACTGCTGTAATTAAATATAAGGTCATTGTAATGCAATGGCTTTATATTTAATAGTATATATTGATATATTTCAATTTGTTTATAGGAGGCTTTTATGGAATTATTAAAAACATTCTGGTTTTTTTTTCAAAATCAAATTTTGGGTATGAAGTGGCTCAATGAGGTTATTGGAAATTTGCTGTCGGTATCAGGAGTTGATACAAGCGGAAGAATCGGCGGCAGTATTCGGTTTTTCTTGTATGATACAATTAAGATTATGGTTTTGCTTGGTGTATTGATTTTAATTATCTCATACATTCAAAGCTACTTTCCGCCGGAGAGGAGCAAACGAATACTGGGCAGGCTTCACGGTATAGGTGCAAACACAGTTGCCGCATTGTTGGGAACGGTAACACCGTTTTGCTCTTG
>JBJEIW010000210.1:0-30579 GCA_051877435.1 Candidatus Ornithomonoglobus sp. | reverse complement strand
TGGCACGGCGCAGCCGTGACTGAGAGGTCGTGTATGTATATAAACAATAATTTAATTATACCACATCATCAGTATGATGTCAAATAACACTTGCATAAATAATGTTTTTCGTGTATAATAATAGATATAGCGAAAATATCATAAAGCGGATGGTGCTGATGAGACGAATTGTTTTACTCATAGTGTCGGCGCTGCTCCTCGCTCCGCAGGCTTTTGCCGCGGAATATGCCGACGCGGCGGGGAGCGCGTGTCTGATGAATGTTGTTACCGGTGAGGTTTTGTTTGAGAAAAACAGCGGCGAAAGAATGCCTATGGCGAGCACGACCAAGATTATGACACTGCTTGCGGCGTTAAAGGAAACATCACAGGATGAAATCGTCACGGTTTCGGCGGCTGCGGCGGCAGCGGAAGGCTCCTCCGCTTATATCGAGACGGGTATGCGGATAACTATGGAGGCTCTGGAATACGGGCTTATGCTCAATTCCGGCAATGACGCGGCTGTGGCGATAGCGGAATATGTCAGCGGTGACTGCGGCAGCTTCGCGGCAGAAATGAATGAGCTTGCAAAGGAGATCGGCGCGGAGAACACGAACTTTATGAACCCGAACGGTCTTGATCAGGAGGGGCATTATACCACAGCCTATGACCTTGCGCTTATAACGCGGTATGCGATGAGGGATGAGAGCTTCCGCAAAATCGTTTCAACAAAGCTCTATACCGCCGAGTTTGTCCGCGCGGACGGAACGCAGGGCTCAATGGAATACATAAACCATAATAAGCTTTTAGGAACGCTTGAGGGCTGCACGGGCGTAAAGACCGGATATACAAAAAAAGCCGGACGCTGCCTTGTGAGCGCAGCCGAGCGCAGCGGGGCGGAGTATATCTCCGTCACTCTTAACGATGCCGACGACTGGAAGGAGCACAAGGAGCTTATGGAGCTTGCGTTTGGTGACAGCCGCCTTATAAACGCCGTTTCTGCCGGTGACTGCCTCGGTCATGCAGTAAACGGAAGAAGGTCCTGCGACCTGATAGCGGCGGAGGGTTTTAATGTTCCCGTCAATGGGGAAGGGTATCACAATATTGACATTGTTCCGCATATTCCCGATATGGACGGCGTTGCGCTCAACAAGGGAGAAAAGGCGGGCTACATAGAGATATTATGCAACGGCAGGAGGGCCGGATGTGTGGATGTTGTCGCAAAGGAGGATTTTGCGGCGGGAATGGGAACGGCGGTGAAGCCGTGCTTTCTGTTCACGATACTGACGCTGATAAAAAATATTTTATAAACAGGAGAAAACAACAATGGGCGAAATAGTAAGACTTCAGAAATATATAGCGATGAGCGGCACGGCATCAAGGCGCGCCGCGGAAAAGCTGATAGACGAGGGACGGGTAAGCGTAAACGGCAAGCCCGTGACCGAGCAGGGTGTAAAGGTCGAGATAGGCAATGACCGTGTTGAGGTTGACGGTATGCTTATAAAGGCGGTTGAGAAAAAAATATATATTGCTCTCAACAAGCCGGAGGGATATGTGACCACCGTAAAGGATCAGTTTGACCGTCCAACGGTCATGGACCTTGTGCAGAAGGAAATACACACGAGAATATTTCCTGTGGGACGTCTCGATTACGAAACAGAGGGACTGCTGCTTATGACTAATGACGGCGACTGGGCGAACAGGGTCACCCATCCGCGCTTTGAGTCGTCTAAAAAATACTACGCAGTTTTAAAGGGCGTTCTTACTATTCCAGAGCTTAACAAAATCCGCCGCGGCGTTGTTATTGACGGTAAAAAGACCTCTCCGGCGGAATGCGAGATACTTGAGATAGATATGGGAATGACACTCGTCGAGCTGACGATACATGAGGGCAGAAACCGTCAGGTGCGAAAAATGTTTGAGGCGGTAGGGCATGAGGTCAAAAAGCTCCGCCGCGACAGCGTGGGCATTGTGGAGCTTGGCAATCTCCCCGAGGGACGCTTCAGATACCTCACATCATCGGAGATCGAATATTTTAACAGGAAATAACAAAAGGGGACGTGAACGTAAAATGGATTTTACGGCGATAGACTTTGAAACGGCTACCTCAAGCTTTACAAGCGTGTGCAGTCTCGGCTGGTGCGTGGTCAAAAACAGCAGAATAGTCCGGCGCGAGGAAATACTGGTAAGACCCGAGCCGTTTGAGTTTAACGAGTATAATATAAAAATACACGGGATAAGGCCGGAGGCGGTTGAGAATATGCCTACCTTTGACGAGTATTGGGAGCGGATAAGACCCGACATTGAAAACAGAATGGTTGTCGCGCATAACGCGAGCTTTGACGTGCGCGTCCTGTGCCAGACCTTGCAGCACTTCGGAATTGAGGTGCCCCAATTTTCGTATATGTGCACGGTCAAGCTCTCACAGAAGGCGTATCCCGAGCTTGAAAGCCACAGGCTCAACAAGCTGTGCGAGGCGCTGGGAATCACCTTCAATCATCATCAGGCGTATGACGACGCCTATGCCTGCGCGAGGGCGCTTCTGAGAATTGCGGAGGATTACAGTCTTGAAAGCTTTGGGGATATTGAGGAATGCTTCGATACAAAGCGGGGCGAGGTGCATCCCGGAATGGACTTTTCAACGAAGAAAAGCCGCCATCCGCATAAAAGAAGAAAAATACATAACGCCGTTGATAAGACGGTTCAGTGATTACGGATATTATAAAGGGGTACTGCTGTACCCTTTCTGTTTGCTTGGATGCTGCTGCCTGCATTTTTTAATCACAAAATTTTATAAAATTGTATTTACAAATTGACGAGAATATGGTATTATAAATTTGCAACACACTAAATTAATATAAACTTAAAATAGGTATACGAGTTAGTTAAAAACGCGTATGCTTTGATTGTCTTTACCTGTTTTTAGTTTATATTCGCAGATATTGAGTGTGTTGCAGCATTAAATCGAAGCAGCGTTTTTTGTGCGTTGCTGAGGTTTAATCGGCAGCGCACTTTTTTAAAAGAAAAATATCACATTGACTTTGGCTCCAGACATGATTTTTAGGTTGTGAACACAGCGGTATTAAATCAAAAATGGACTGCTGCCGCAGCCCATTTTTGATTTAAATATACATTACTGCTTATTCTCCGCCATATCCTTATGGAAGGATGCGCAGTCAAACTCATGCTCAAGCTCACCCAAGCCGAGGTCTATGCCTGTTCTCTGGCTGTAGTCCTTGAGAGCGGCGTGGATTGCCTGCTCCGCAAGCACCGAGCAGTGCACCTTTGCCGGCGGAAGTCCGTCAAGCGCCTCCATAACCGCCTTGTTTGTAAGCTCCAATGCCTCCTGTATCGACTTGCCCTTTACAAGCTCCGTTGCCATTGAGCTTGTCGCGATAGCGGCGCCGCAGCCGAACGTCTTGAACTTTACGTCCTTTATGATGCCGTCCTCTATCTTCATATATATTTTCATTATGTCGCCGCATACCGCGTTGCCGACCTCGCCGACAGCGTTTGCGTCCTCAAGGCGTCCGACGTTTCTCGGATTCTCAAAGTGATCCATAACCTTTTCACTGTACATTGTATATCTTCCTCCTCTTAATTGTTTTCCTTTAATTTTCTTGTGAAGGACTCAAGCTTTCCTTCCTCAAATTCCTCATACATCGGCGACATTGCGCGCAGACCGTCTATGATCTTCGGCATTACCTCAAGCACATAATCTATTTCCTCGTCTGTTGTGTCCTCGCCGACGCTGAAGCGGATCGAGCCGTGAGCGATTTCGTGGGGAACTCCTATCGCCATGAGAACATGCGACGGGTCAAGGGAGCCTGAGGCGCAGGCGCTGCCGCTTGACGCGCAGATGCCCTTCATGTTAAGGCGCATCAGTATGCTTTCACCCTCAACGAACTCATATGAAATGTTGCAGTTGTTGCAAAGACGGCGTTCGTCCTCGGGAGCCGGCCCGTTGAGCTTGACGTAGTCTATGCGCTCTAAAAGTCCCTTTATAAGCTTGTCGCGCATCTTCTTCATGTGCGCGATATTGCTGTCAAGATTTGCGACCGCCATTTCAAGCCCCTTTGCAAGCCCCGCGATTCCGGCGAGGTTTTCCGTTGCGGCGCGCTTGCCGCGCTCCTGTCCGCCGCCGTGGATAAGGTTCTCGATTCTCACTCCGTTTCTTATATAGAGCATTCCCGCGCCCTTGGGACCGTGGAACTTGTGCGCCGAGATCGAGAGCATGTCCACGCCTAAGTCCTGCACGTTTATCGGCATATGTCCGATCGCCTGAACCGCGTCTGTGTGGAATATGACCTTGCGCTTCTTTGCGACCTCTGCGATTTCCTTTATCGGCATGATTGTGCCGATTTCGTTGTTTGCGGTCATAATGGTGATAAGTATTGTCTTATCCGTGATTGCCGCCTCCACCTGCTCCGGTGTTACAAGACCGTATTCGTCAACATCAAGGTATGTCACCTCAAAGCCCTGCTTTTCAAGAAATTCACAGGCGCCCAGTACTGCGTGATGCTCGATTTTTGTTGTTATGATGTGGTTGCCCTTGCGCTTGTGCGCGTAGGCGATACCCTTGATCGCCCAGTTGTCCGCCTCGCAGCCCGAGGCTGTGAAGTAGATTTCATTAGGATGCGCCGCGCCGATGCTTTTTGCGACACTTTCGCGGAGCCCCGCAAGCGCCGCTTCCGCCTTCTGACCCGTTGAGTAGAAGATTGACGACGCGTTGCCCCATATATCTGTAAGATACGGCATCATAGCGTCTACAACCTCAGGCGAAATGCTTGTTGTTGCATTATTATCTAAATATACCGTTTTCATCTGTATTCAGTCCTTTCCGTGATAAAAGCCAACATATGAACATATGAATGGTGGTTCAAATGTATTCTATACTATTGTACTCCAAATTACACCTGTTGTCAATAGTTTTTTTGATGTTTATACCGATTCGTCGGATTTCACATAATTCACATTGAGTTAGTGGGGATTATGTGCAGGTTTAAGACAATATTTTTCAAATATTGCCGCAATATACCGACAGCGCGGATTTCTTTTTTTTATCTTGCCGTAAATTCTTGAAAGCTATTCATTTTTATGTTAAAATGTCCTTTATAGAAAGAAGGAATTTAATATGTTGATAGATTTTCATGTGCATGTGTTCCCTGATAAGCTCGCAAAGAAAACCTTTGCGGTGCTGCAGAAGAACATGTCCGAGGTATACGATATAAAGCAGGAGATGAGCTACGGCGGAACGCTGGCGGAGCTGAAGGAGGCAATGGCGCAAAAGCAGGTCGACATGAGCGTTATTATGCCGATTGCGACTAAGGTTACACAGTACAGAACAATTAACGAATACGCCGAGGAGATAACCGACGGAAAAAGCATAATTTCTTTCGCGTCGTTGCATCCGTATCAGGATAATGTCGAGGAGGCTCTTTGCGATATTGTGTCCCGCGGCTTTAAGGGGATAAAGCTTCACCCCGATTATCAGGGCGTTTATGCCGATGATGAAAAGTTCATCGCTCTTGTAAAGCGCGCCGCAGAGCTGGGACTGTATATAACGATACACGCGGGAAAGGACCTCGGGATATATCCGCCCTACCGTGCGACAACGGAGCATCTGCGCCCACTGCTTAACAGCGTTGACAGCTCGCGCGTAATCCTTGCGCACATGGGCGCGTTTATGGAATGGGACGAGGCGGAGCGGTTCATTGACGACTTCGATATGTATCTTGACACCTCGGTTGTAAGCCGCTACATGAGCCTTGAGCAGTACAGGAGAATGATAGACCGCCGCGGAGCGGACAGGGTGCTTTTCGGCTCGGACTCGCCGTGGGAGGACCCGCGGGAGTCTCTTGCGTTTCTTAAAGCGTCGGGAGTATCGGAGGAGGAAGCGGAGCTTATCACGCATAAAAACGCGGAAAAAATTCTTTTAAAAAATTGATTAAAATCAACCGCGCAGTTCTGATTGCTGCTTCTGTATTTCATGGAAATAGATTTCATATAATAGCTTTGCATATTTATGGCATATAAAAAGCTCCGGCAAAACCGGAGCTTTTTATATGGTAGCGGTAACTAGATTCGAACTAGTGACACTGCGGGTATGAACCGCATGCTCTAGCCAACTGAGCTATACCGCCGAACAACGTAGACTATTATAGCGTATTTTTTTCTGTTTGTCAAGAGCTTTTTTTAAATTTTTTTTAAAATTTACAATTTTCGATTATTTTATTTATGGTGATAGTGACAGCATATAAAATATGCTGAAAAATATTGGCAAATCACAAGATTTATTAACAAAAGTGTACAAACGGGTTATAATATGAAGTGAGAAAAACATAGTATGAGGAGGTCGGGCAATGATTAAAGACGGTTTTATGTACATTGCGGCATTGGTATTTATATCCGCTGTTCTTATCAATCTTCCTAAGCATTTTAAGGGGAGAGCGGCTCAGAATATTTTCAGGTTCGCGCCGCCTGTCGTTCTTATATATCTTGGACTTATGGTTTTATGCACGCTGAAGCTGTGGGATATTGACGAAACGGCGGCGGCATACAGCGCGGTGAAGAATCCGCTGCTGTACGCGATGCTGTTTATAATGCTTCTGCGCTGCGATTTAAAAAAGATTGTAAGGCTTGGTCCGAAGATGCTTATAGGCTTCTTTTCGGCGGCGGTTTCAATAGGACTGGGATTTGTTATATCGTATGCGATAATGCACGGCGCGCTGGGAGAGGGAGCATGGCGCCCCCTCGGCGCGTTATGCGGCAGCTGGATGGGCGGCGGAGGCAATATGCTCGCGATCCAGGCGGCGCTTGATGTTGACGAGGGAGCGATGGCTTATGCGCTTGTTATGGATTCGGTCTGCGCCGCCTTTTATGTGATGTTCCTCCTGTGGGCAATCGGCTTTTCGCATCGGTTTAACGCGTGGACGGGGGCGGATACGAGAGTGATCGACTCGGTGGGCGAGGCGCTTGCCGCGGAAGCTGCGGCGGACACAAGACCGCTCACATGGCAGAATATAGCGATCATTATTGGAGCGGGACTTATAGTATCGGCAGTCTCGCAGGAGCTTGGCAGTATAATAGGCGCTGTTCTTCCGTTCTTTGACAAAGCGACATGGACTGTGCTTGCCGTAACGGCTCTGGGGCTGTGCTTCGCGCTGACGCCCTTCGGCAGACTTAAGGGAACAGAGGAAATTTCAAATGTGCTGCTTTACATTGTGATTGCGCTCATTGCGTCGCGGGCAGACCTGGGCGCTATGGCTAACGCGCATCTGTGGCTGCTTGCGGGACTGATAATACTTGTGTTCCATATTGTTATAATGCTTATACTCGCAAAGCTGTTAAAGCTCGATATATTCACCTGCGCCGTTGCATCGCTTGCAAATATCGGAGGAACCGCAACCGCTCCCGTGCTTGCCGGCGCCTACAGCGGCGCTCTCGTTCCGGTGGGAATAATTATGGCGCTTCTGGGCTATGTAATAGGAACCGGCGGCGGTCTTATCGCCGCGCGGCTTATGAGTATGTTCGGTTAAGGAAATGTAATGTTTTCTTTAAATATATTTTTTTGAGGTTGAATTTTCCGCGCTCCTGTATTATAATTATGGTATAAATAATTATGTGAGGTAACGGACATGAAAATATCTGAAAGAACGGTAAACGGTGTCGTGCTCGGCGATGTGGAGCAGACACCTGTCGGGGGAATAGAAAAAATATGCGCTGACGCCTGCGCGGAGGGCGCAGTGCTGCTTAAAAATAACGGGGTTCTTCCGTTTGCGAAGGGCAGCCGCGTTTCTGTTTTCGGAAGAATGCAGAACGATTACTACAAGAGCGGGACAGGCTCGGGAGGACTTGTTCACGTTCCGTACAGGACAAATATTTATGACGAGCTTTTAAAGCAGGAGAATATATCCGTAAATACCGAGCTTGGCGAGATATATGCGCAGTGGGTGAAGGAGCACCCGTATGACAGCGGCGACGGCTGGGTGGAGCCGTGGTGTCAGGAGGAAATGCCGGTTGACGCGGAAACTGCGGCAAAGGCGGCGGGCTTCGGCGATACAGCCGTTGTTATAATCGCAAGAACGGCAGGAGAGGACAAGGACGCGGCAAATGAGCCGGGAAGCTGGCTGCTTACCGATGCCGAGAGGGAAATGCTTGAAAACGTGAGAGCGGCATTTGATAAGGTGTGCGTTGTTCTTAACACAGGAAACATAATTGACATGAAGTGGGTTGAGGAATATAAGATCGACGCGGCGCTTTATGTATGGCAGGGCGGACAGGAGGGCGGAAGAGCCGCCGCCGGACTGCTGTGCGGAAAAAGTTACCCGTCGGGAAAGCTCAGCGACACGATACCGTTTAATATTGAGGAGCATCCGGCATTTAAGAATTTCGGAGGCTTTGACGAGAACGCCTATGAGGAGGATATATTTGTAGGCTACAGATATTTTGAAACCTTTGCGCCGGATAAGGTTATGTACCCCTTCGGTTACGGCATGGGCTACACCGACTTTGAGCTGTCGGGGATAAGCAGCAGAACGGAGGACGGAAGGATCATAACCGAGGTTACCGTTACAAATACGGGAGCGTATGCAGGAAAGGAAACTGTACAGATATATTACGGCGCGGAGGGAACGGCGCTCACACGGCCGGCTAAGGCGCTTGTGGCTTTTGCAAAGACAAGGGAGCTTGCGCCGGGGGAGAGCGAAACACTTTCATTGGAATTTGCGGTGAACGCAATGGCGGCGTATGACGATACGGGCATAACCGAAAACAAATCCTGCTACGTCCTGGATAAGGGAATATACAGAGTATACTGCGGCGCCGATTCGCGCAGCGCGGCGGAAACGCTTCAATATGAGAACAAAAGCGATATTGTAACACAGCGTCTTTCGGCGCTGTTTGCCGTAAACAATACGCTCAAACGAATGATCAACGACAACGGTCAGATTGCATATGAGACAATAGAGCCGGATAATAAGGAATACAAGGCAAAGCGCCTGAGGGAAATTCCGTATAGCGGCGACAAGGGCATAAAGCTCGCTGACGTTTATAACGGCGCCGCGTCAATGGAGGAGTTTGTTTCGCAGCTGAGCAATTACGACCTCGCGTGTCTTTCACAGGGCGAGGGAATAAACAGCAGCAAAACCCGCCCCGGCTGCGTGGGCGCGATAGGCGGCACAACATTCTCGCTGCAAAAATTCGGTATCCCGGTAATATGTCTTACGGACGGCCCTTCAGGACTGCGGTTTGACAACGGAGATGAGGCGACGCTATGCCCCAACGGGACGCTTATGGCGTGCACATGGAACCCGGAGCTTGCAAGGCTTCTGTATTCCTATGAGGGCATGGAGGTATATTCCCATGACGTTGATTCTCTGCTCGGTCCGGGCATGAATATTCACCGTTTCCCGCTCTGCGGCAGGAACTTTGAGTATTTTTCGGAGGACCCGTATCTGACAGGAATAATGGCAGGCGCAATGTGCGAGGGAATGCAGGAGAGCGGCATAAGCGGAACAATAAAGCATTTTGCGACAAACAATCAGGAATGGCGCAGAAATTTTGTAAACACCCTCTGCTCGGAAAGAGCCTTGAGAGAAATCTACTTAAAGCCGTTTGAAATGGTTATACGCGGCAAAAAGACAAAAATGGTTATGACGGCATACAACAAGCTTAACGGTACATACTGCTCCGCAAGCTATGACCTCAACACAAGGCTGTTACGAGAGGAATGGGGCTATGACGGACTTGTCATGACAGACTGGTGGGCGAACTCCAGCGTTGAAAACGGAGAGGTGTCGCAGAACCGCGCAAAGCATATCGCGGCTCAGAACGACGTGTTTATGGTAAACGCGGATGTTGAGGCGACCGCCGCAAAGATCATGGACAGACTGCACAACGGCGAAATAACAACGGCGCAGATGCAAAGAAACGCAGTCAATATTTTGAATACTATAATGTCAACCCCGACCTTTGAAAAACAAAGCTGAACCGCTGCGGTTCTACAGATATTTTTGACTTCAAATTATGGTTTAGCGGCTCTGCTGTTTTGCCTCCCTTTTTGAGGTACTCCAAGAGGGAGGCAAGTTAATAAAACAGATCATTTCATCATTTTGCTTATATTATTCTTATATTCGTTTGGTGTCATTCCGTACACAGCTTTGAATATACGGTTAAATGTCCGAAGTGACTCAAATCCAGAAAGACGGCTTACGGTGGTGAAGGTTTCGTTTGAAGTGCGTATAAGAGAAGCGGCATATTCCGCGCGTATAAGCCCGAGATAATTGCGCAGATTTATATTGAATTTCTCAGTGAAAATTTTTGAAATATAGCATTTGCTTACATTAAAACGTTTCGACAAGGTGTCGCGCGTTATATTATCCGTAAAATTTTCCTCTATATATTTTACAATCTTATACGCAATATCGTCAACGGGCGCATCTGTTGCTGTGTCGAATTGAATTATATTCATGATGTAAGACAAAATAACACATGCCCACGAAAATTTTATTTCCTTACTATCGTCAGGCCTGATTGTGTTTAAGGCAAATTTCAGTTCCGGAGAGATCTGACTGTCATATATCATTGGCGAATGTGGTTTAAGCTTTTTAAAATCGGGGAAAAGCGAACCGAATATTTTCGGGTCACAGATAAGAATTAAAACGTCCGCCTTATCCTCGTTGCCGAGATAGGAATGAACTGTGTCCGGGAAAACTATCATACCGTTTCCTTCGGTAATGCTGTAATCTATGCCGGATATATTTATACGCTGTCTGCCTGATATAACGTAAATAATTTCTATATATTTATGAATATGCTCGGGGAAGCTCAGTTCATAATTGTTTCGCTTTACAGTCAAATCAGTTTGTCGTATTTCGTACATCGGCAGCATTTTGTTTCACTCCTTGCTTATTCAGTATACTTTTTGGCGAGTTTCTTATCCTTTATGTCTTTTATTATAACATGTGTGAAAGTATAATACAAGTATAAACAAGCCGAAATCATAAAATAAAACGAGGAGGATTAACTATGACCGAAAAAATTTATTGCAGAGGAGTAAAGCAGCTTATTTCCGCTGTTACTGCTTTAGTTATACTCGTGGGAGCAGTACCTGCGCTAAATCCGATTTGTGAAGTGAAAGCGGAGGAAAGCGTTAAAGAAGAAACAGAAAAGGTGGAAATAACGGATACAAATCTTTTGCCGTATCAGGACACGAGTCTGTCATTTGAGGAACGCGCCGCCGATTTAGTTGCGAGAATGACGCTTGAGGAAAAGGCAGCGCAGACGGCGGCAAAGAACACTCCGGCTATAAGCAGACTGGGAGTACACTCTTATTACTATTGGCGCGAGGGTATTCACGGGGTTGCGCGTCAGGGCGCGGCGACAAGCTTCCCGTCAAGTCTGGCAATGTCAAACACATGGGACAGACAGCTTATGTATGAGGCTATGGACATAACCTCAACGGAGGCAAGGGGTAAAAATAACAGGTATGACCTTAACTACTGGAACCCGACAATTAACATGGCGCGTGACCCGCGCTGGGGCAGAAACGAGGAAAGCTACGGAGAGGATCCGTATCTGACAGCGGAAATAGGCGGAAACGCTGTTAAGGGTATGCAGGGTACGGATGATAAGTACATAAAGACTATCACAACTCTTAAGCATTATGCGGCGAACAATTGTGAGGGTGAAAGACAAACAGGCACGTCAACCGCAAACGAAAGCACCATGCGCGAATATTATCTGCGCGCATTCCGGGATATTACCGAGAATTATGATCCCGGCGCAGTTATGAGCTCATATAACGGAACAACAATTTACCGCAACGGTGAAATTTTATCATCATCAACAGGACAAAAAATTGATTATATAGCGTCAAGCGCAAATTCATATCTGATTAACGATATGCTTCGCAGAACATATGGTTTTAGAGGCTTTGTTGTGGGTGACTGCGGCGCGTGGGATAACGCGTTCGGCAGACAGCCGTTAAGAAAAAAGCTGTATCCCGACATGGAGCTTGACAGCATTACCGCGCCTATGACTGTTGCAAAGATTATTGAGGCCGGCTCAAGCCTTGACTGTAACAGCGGCGCAAACGGCACAGGGCAGGTTGCGGCGGCTGTGCAGCAGGGGCTTATAAGCGAGGATATGCTTGATATTGCCGTATATGAGCTGTTTTTGCAGCGTATGAGGACAGGTGAATTTGATGAGGGCGCAAAATATCAGGATATTACCTCATCGGTTATAGAAACAGATGAACACGTTCAAAAGGCGGAAGAAGCGGCTGAAAAATCATGGGTGCTTCTTGAAAATGACGGCACACTTCCTTTAAAGACCGAAAAGACAAGCAGTGATATAGAATATGAGAACGGCATAGTCACTGTTAATGCTGACGCGCAGAGCGGCGAGCTGATAATTGCTTCATATAATAACGGTATATTAAGCGGCGTTGAAACAGAACCGCTGACATTCACAAACGGCACTGCAACAGTAGAAAAAGCAGATATAGCAAACGGCTCAAGGCTTATGGCGTGGAACAGCTTATCCGGTATGAAGCCGTTATGCGCGGCGAAAATTGCAGGAGAGGCGAGCGTAAACAGCTTATCAGATGAAGCAATGACTATTGCCGTTGTGGGCAGCCATGCGGACGAGGTTGTTCTGGGTGATTATTCCGGCGAGCCGACCAAAACAACAACTCCTATGGAGGGCATAACAAATGCAGTTAAGAAAATCAGTCCAAGCTCAACAGTTGAACTGATAGGAAATGTAAGCGATACAACGCCTTTGTTTAACATTAAGAGTATAACTCTTGTAAAAAGCACAGGTAAAAATACAACGCTTGATTTGTCGTCGGCAACAAAGGTGAACGGAATGACAAAGGACGGTTCAGCTCTTACCAATATCACAAAATCGGGTGTGGCATGTATTGCGGGAGTTGATTTTAAGGATGTAACGGATATTAAAATTGAGGCCGCGTCGCTTCCGGGCATGCCAAACGTGACCGTATCAATCTGTTATGAGAGTCTTTCGCAGCCCGCGGCGAATATTGCAATCACGAATACAGACAGTGAAAACGATTATATTGAAAACACCGGAGTATATAACGGCGCAACGGGAGGCTACACTGCAACGGCGGATTTATATATTCAGGTGAATGCAAGCTCGGAGTTTACGGTTGAAAACTATAAATCCTCACTTGATAAAGCCGATTATATAATTGCCTACGGCGGCACTACAACGGCCGATTCAAGTGAATCGAATGACAGAGCCTCAATAGATTTACCGCAGTCGGAAAATCATGTGCAGCAGCTTTGCGACGCATATCCCGACAAGACAATAGTGGCGCTCCAGACAGTGGGACAGGTGAATGTCGAAAGCATTAAGGATAAGTGCGCGGCGCTTTTGTGGACGTCGTATAACGGTCAGACGCAGGGCGAGGCTCTTGGAAAAATTCTGACGGGCGAGGTTAATCCGTCGGGTAAGCTGTCAACGACATGGTATAAAAAGTCTGATCTTGACAAGATGCCGATAGGCTCTGACAGACAGAAGATTGACGGAATAGATTATAATTTCACAAGCTATGAGCTTTCGTGCGATATAAATAATGAAAATGCAGATTATCCGGGAAGAACATATCAGTATTATAAGGGTACTCCCGTATATGAATTTGGTTACGGTTCAAGCTATACGAGCTTTGAATATTCTGATATTGCGGTCGATAAGGCAAACGCGGACGCTAATGATATTGTAACTATTACCGCTGATGTCACAAACACGGGAAGTATGCGCGGAACAGAGGTTGCGCAGCTGTATATTTCAGTTCCCGGAGCGGGAGAAAACAATCTTCCGATAAAGCAGCTAAAGGGCTTTGAAAGAATTGAACTTGACGCAGGTGAAACAAAGACTGTTACATTTAAGCTGGATATTTCCGATGTATTCTTCTTTGATGAGCAGACTCAGAAGAATTATGTTGTAAACGGTGAATACACTGCAAAAGTGGGTGGAAGCTCTGCTGACGCGGCGGCGCAGGAAATCAGGTTTAATGTAAGCGGAGATATTGCCGAAACACTTAAAAATGTGTATACAATTCCGTCGGGACTTAAGGTTTACGGCGCGAAAACAGGAGACACCATAAAGCCTGCAATCGGTATAAACGCAGGCGCAAGCGTGGCGCTCAAAAATGACAAAGTGATTACGGATTTTGTGGAAAACGGCATTATCGTAACATATACAAGCGCAAATACGGACATTGCGGCGGTTGACGCGGACGGCAATGTAAGCGCAGGCACTGAAGAGGGAACAACAACCATAACAGTAACAGCCGTAAAGGGTGAAAGCACAGTTAAAACATCCTTCCCTGTGGTTACTCAATTTAAGGACGGTATGACGGAAGCTGCGAGAGCATCATATTTAAAGATACTCGAAGATACATATAACAGCTGCCCGGAGATTGCGTATACAGCCGAAAACTGGTCGCAGGTAAAAGCGGTATATGATAAGGCACATGAGTCGGTAAGCGCCGCATTGCTTGATGACGGACTGGAGCTGCTTGTAAAGAATGCAGTTGCTGAAATGCAGTCTGTTCCCAAAATTGAGCTTACCGAAGAATATACGATTAAATCAGCAAACGGCAATATAATAAAAGATAACAGAATTGAATATTACGCGGACGGAATAGGCACATACACAGCAGGAGAAACGACAATCAGCGGAACTGTTACGGCGGATAATCCGGCTGAAGTAGCAATGCAGGCGTTCAGCGGTGATACTGAGGTTAAGAGCGCGCTTATCTGGACTGTTGAGAGACTTGACCTCTCCTCAAGGAAGAATGCCGAAATAGATATGCAGAGCGGAGTAATGCAGCTGTATGAAAACGGTGTATATAAAATCACCGCAAGTGATTATACAAATAAAAAGAGCGGTTCTATAACGGTATACGCCAACCTCCAGATAGAGGGCGAAAGCGCGGACGATAGCGGCGGCGCAGACTTGACTGATGAAAAAACAGGCGCAAGCGGCGGCAGGGATGCCGGCAGTACAAATGACTATTGGCTGAGGTTTGACGGTGTTAAGCTTGACCGTTTAAAGGGAATAACCTTCAGAACCTCGCAGAAGGACACCGAAAGCGCAATAAACGTTTCGCTCATGGCAAATACCGATTGGATAATCGCGTCAGCGACGGTGCCGCAAACGGGCGCATGGACGAATTGGGCTGAAACTACGGCAGAGGTGGACAGATACGAATTAGATAAGCTCACTCTTGATGAAAACGGCTGCGGAACGATTTATATTCAGACCAATAAGGCGAATCTTGACTATATACAGCTTATATATGACAACTCGGATATAGACGCCTATTGCCTTGCAAACGGAAGTATCGGAGTAAATGTATCGGCGGACAGCGGAACGCTTACCGCGGAAGCCGGCGGCACAGTAAAAGCAAGCGCGGAAATTACCGCGGCAGGAAATTACAAGCTAAGCGGCTTTACCGACGGAGATGTAATCACCTTAAAGGTTATGAACGGCGAAACGCAATCAGGAGAATCGGTAAATCTTACATATAGCCCCGCAAAGGTGAAAGAACTTACAGTGTACAATTTCAGTGACTCTGTATTTGACTCGTTCTTCGACAGCGCGGAGGGTACAAACCTTTCAAGCGGTCTTGGCATGAACGGCTTCGGCGGCTGGAACACGGATAAGGGCGGCAGCTATACCTACGGCGGACGAACATACACATTTACGCGCAGCTTAAAGGGCGGCAGCGGCACCTCGAACGCGCGCAAGGTATACTTCACACCTGACGCTGACGGAGTTGTAACAGCATTGTTCAACGCAAGCGCGACAAGGTGTATGTATATCGAGCAGGGCAGCAGCAAGGCTGAAAAATACGGAAACGGCGCTATCTGCGAGGTACAGATGAATGTTAAGGCAGGAGAGGCAGTATATGTATACGGCGGCGGTTCAAACAAGAATTTATATGCGGTAATTTTTGAGACGAATAAATCCGCCGCTGAAGCCACACCGACTCCTGTTCCGACGCCCGCGCCGACGCCTGTCACTATTCCGGATACAGATTACAGCGCCAAAATAGAATTTGAGCAGTATGAAAAATCATGGGCAAAGAGTATAAAGGAAAGCAGCAATGCAAACGCCAGCAACAGCAAGATGATTGATAATACAAGCAATGAGGATATATTCTATTTCGGTGAATACAGCTTGGACGGTTTGCTTGTAATAACCGTTACGGCAGGCATGAGAGATAATGACGGCGCCGAGGGGACAGGCTCTGCCGCAGTGTACGCGGTTGACGTGAGCGGTATTGATGTAAATAACGCGGATAAGGACTCAATATCCGCATTGCTTACGGATGCAAACAAGCTTGGCGCAACCAATATCACGGGAACAGCAGGCAACTGGAATAATTATCTTGACAATAATATAGTGCTTACCTCCGCGCATACGGGAAACAAGGGTATATTTGTAAAGCTTGGCGCGACCGTGAAATACGCGGGTAATTATGACTATATAACATTGAAGTATAATCTGGGTCAATCGGCAAATATGGCTGTGATGCAGTCGGCTATACTGACGGCTGAAAATGAAACCACATATCTGAGTGTTTGCAAAGATGATATAACCGCGGTAAACAAAAGCGACAATGCAGTATCCTCCGTAAGCGCCAAAGAGATATTCGGAAATGATGTCACCTTTAAAAAACTCATAAATCACAAGGGAATGTTCACTGCTCTTATCACAGATAAGAGCGGTGAAACAAGACTTGTCACAAGTCCTATGGGTACTGTCTGGATTGACGCTACACCCGATTATTATGCGGAGACTGACCTTAGCGCACCTCAGACTGTGAATATAAATGATTTTTGCGCTGTCGATGACCAGATATATCTCGGCTGTGACGGCGGCCGGCTTATCACAATGACAAGCTGTTCAAAGTGTACAACGATTAAAAAGGTGTGCGGGTTTGATATTAAAACCGTAGATTATGCCGACGGTAAGCTGGAGCTTTCGAACGGAGAAAATTCGGCTGAAATGAGCATAGAGGATGTGCGTCAGTATAATATCCGATACGACGCGGCCGCGGAGCTGGTGAAGAACGGAGCAAGTCTTGTTGATGTGCGTACAGCGGAGGAATTTGACGTCGGTACGCTTGACGGCGCTGTAAACGTACCGCTTGATAAATTTGAAGCATGGCTTAAGGGACAAAGCAAGGATACCGTGATTATAGTATTCTGCGCCTCAGGTATAAGAAGCCAGAAAGCCGTTGAAACGGCGAAGGCTTTAGGCTATAACATGATATATGATTTGGGTGGAATGGATAACTTTATAAGCGAATTATGATGAAAGTATAATTTTAAATTATGGGCTTTATCCGCAGATATATGCGATAATACGATAAGCATATAAACAACCATTTAATTTCTCAACTGAAATCTTTAACAGCACTGAAATCTTTAACAGCACAAATCCACCCTTGACATATGGGTGGATTTGTGCTATTATATATAAAGCAGTTGATCGTCACAGGACAGTCAATGCGTAGATTAGTTTAGCTTAGAACAGGCGAGATGAGAATAGTTATGACGGGCGGTGTACGCCTTGTTTGAATACGAAAATTATTTTGTCTTTTGCCAAAGCTTTGCAAAAGATTTTTTAATATATTCTCTCTTGGAGAAGGAGGAGACCGGATGTATAATTTATCATTGGAGCAGGTTAAGGAGCTTGCGAAGGATTACAATATAATCCCGCTTGTAGCCCACGCATATGCGGATATGGATACGCCTATAAGCGTATTTAAAAGAATGGCGACAGAAAAGGAGTGCTTTCTGCTTGAAAGTATCGGAAACAGTCAGGTTACGGCAAGATATTCGTTTATCGGCCGCAATCCGTTTATAACCTTCCGGAGCCTTGCGGATGAAATTGAGATTTCATACGCGGACGGGGAAACAAGGAAATTCACGGGTAAGCCCATGGAGGAGCTTGAAAAGCTCTGCGGCGAGTTCAAGGCCCCGAGGCTTGATGATATTCCGCCCTTTAACGGCGGCGCGGTGGGATTTTTCTCATATGACATCATAAGACAGTATGAGTATCTGCCAAATGTAAATAAGGACGATTTAAAGCTTCCCGATATGCACTTTATGTTTACAGATGAGATTATTGCGTTCGACCACATAAGCCAGAAGATACATATAATAGTGAATATCCATGCCGACGGTGATATTGAGAAAGGCTATAACAATGCCTCAAAGCGAATTGAGGAAATCCGCAGGGAAATGAGGGATATTTCAAGGCTCATGGAGAAATCGCCTAAGCCGCGTAAAACGGAGCTTAAGGTGGAATCAAACATGACAAAGGAAGAGTTCTGCAAAAAGATAGAGAAGGCAAAGAAGTACATCGTAAACGGTGATATATTCCAGGTTGTAATCTCACAGCGATTCACGGTTGAAACGGATATAGACCCGTTCAATGTTTACAGGGCGCTCAGAAGAATCAATCCGTCACCGTATATGTATTATCTTAATTTTGACGGCTATCAGATTGTCGGCGCTTCACCGGAGATGCTCGTAAGAGTTGAAAACGGCATTGTTCAGACAGGACCTATCGCGGGAACAAGACCGCGCGGAAAGACCCTTGAGGAGGATCTGCAGAACGAAAAGGACCTTCTGGCAGATGCAAAGGAGATCGCGGAGCATACAATGCTTGTCGACCTCGGCAGAAACGATGTGGGTAAGGTCAGCGAGTTCGGCTCGGTTAAGGTAACGCGCTTTAAGTATATTGAGAGGTTTTCACACGTTATGCACATCATTTCGGACGTTGAGGGTAAGCTGAGAAAGGATAAGAGCTGCTTTGACGCTCTCGGCTCAACGCTGCCGGCGGGAACGCTTTCCGGCGCGCCTAAGATAAGAGCGATGGAAATAATTGATGAGCTTGAAACAACAAAGCGCAACGCTTATGGCGGCGCGATCGGATATATCAGCTTTAACGGCAGCTTCGACAGCTGCATAACAATCCGCACCGGTGTATTCAAGGACGGCAAGGCCTATATCCAGGCGGGCGGTGGTATAGTTTATGATTCGGTTCCTGAAAATGAGTATCAGGAGTCGGTCAATAAATCGGCAAGCGTGATTACGGCAATAAGAGAGGCAGGCGAGATAGAATGATTATAATGATCGATAACTACGATTCGTTTACATATAATCTGTACCAGTATATCGGTACGCTTAATCCTGATATTGAGGTATACAGAAACGATAAGATAACCGTTGAGGAGGTTCTCGCAAAGAAGCCATCGCACATAATCCTGTCACCGGGTCCGGGCTATCCAAAGGATGCCGGAATATGTATTGACCTTATAAAGGCCGCCGAAGATATTCCGATCCTTGGAGTATGTCTCGGTCATCAGGCGATAGGCGAAGCGTTCGGCGCAGAAATAGTTCACGCGCCCCGCATTATGCACGGCAAGCGTGATAAAGCGGCGATAAACGGCCTGTGTCCGCTGTTTAAGGGGATTTCGGGTGAGCTTGAGGTAGGACGCTACCATTCGCTTGTTATTGACAAGAGTACAATGCCTGCACAGCTGAGCCTTACGGCGCAGAGTGATGATGGCTGTGTTATGGGAGTTATGCACAATTCAAGACCGATATACGGAATCCAGTTTCATCCCGAATCGGTTCTTACACCGGATGGCATGAGGCTTATAGAGAATTTCCTCAGCCTGTGAAAGAGGATAAAGTATATGAGACCTCAAAATCAGATGAATTTTGAGGTCTCCCAAATTCCTTTATAGACGTCGCGGATCAAGTTGTATATCGTTTTACTCGGAAATTACTACAGGCTTGCTTATGCCGCCGACCTCTGTCTTAACCCGGCTGTCAATAACCACGGTAATGCTGTAGGCGCCTGTTTCGGGCGCTGTATATACAAAGCGTCTGCCGTACTTTGCCTCGCCGCCAAATACTTTTTCGTTATTTATATAAACATCAACGTAGTCACCGAACAGCTCGCGGAAGATGAGCTTTTCACCCTCACGCATTTCAGCTGTGGTCTTATACATTCCAAAGCCCGTTTTGCCGTCGAATATATCGTCATAGCCGCTGCCGACAGAAACAATGACCCATGTATTCATGTCGCTGTCGGAAATTTCCTTGCTGTAATCAGGATATTCCTCCGAAAGCTCAAGGGTCTGGCGCCATTTTACAAGATAACGCTCTTTAACGGAAGGAATCTGTATCGGGGCGTTTTCCTTGACGGTAACCGGAATCGTTATCTCTGCTGTTATGCCGCTGTCCGCTGCGGCTGTAACCGTCATTTCCTTTACACCTGTCTCCGGTTCAACAATTGCCTGGGCGCAGCCGGCAAAGAGCTTTCTGAAATCTGTTTTATCCGTTTCATGCGAATTAGGGTCTCCGTTGCCCACACCGATCACCTTGCCGCCGTTTACGGTGAAATGAACCGTGTCATCCGCGTTGAATACGAAATGTCCGTCCTTATCAAGCGCCGTTACGTTGACGCAGACTGCGTCGTTTTCATGAGCAGCTTCCATACCTGAGGATATGTCAAGAGCCGCAACGGCGCCGCAGGTATAAACAGTGTCCTCAGCCCTTCCGTCCGCTGAACGCACAGTAAGCTTTCCCTTTTCAAATACAGTGTCAAATTCCGCATAGTTTTCATCGTCAACCGTGACAGTACCGACAGCTCTGTCGTTAATAAGAACCTCAAGCTCCGTGCAGTTTGAGAAGATGTGAAGCTTTACCGACTCGCCCTCACTGTAATTCCAGTGTGAAACAATATGTACAATCGGCTCGTCCGTCCAGTAGGATTTGTTGAGATAATAAGCGGATTTTCTGAAGCCGCAGGTATCCATGATGCCGAACTGCGTTGATATTGACGGATATGCGAACGGGGTAGGCTCGCCGCGGTAGTCAAAGCCTGTCCATACAAAATACCCTGCAATGTTTTCACGCTCGTTTATCTGACGCCAGCCGTCGCGGTAGGTATTGCCCCACGGAGCGGCCTCGCTGTCGAACATATCTATTATATTTTTATCATAGTCTGTTTTATAGCAGCCCCTTGTCATAAACGCGCTGCAGTTCTCGCTGCCGGTAACAGGCAGCTGCGGGAATTTGTTGTGGAACTCGTCATACATATGCGTCTGGTAGTTGATACCTGTGAAATCGCAGACATCATACGCGCCGTCTGTCGAGAGCAGACCGTTGTTGTTAGCGCCTACGGTAAAGCGTGTTCCGTCATACTTTTCAACCTCATTGCGCAGTCTCTGAGCAAGCTTTCTGCCCGTGTAGCTGCCCTGCATAGGCTCCTCGTTATAAAGTGAATACATGATTACGCTCGGATGGTTTCTGTCGCGCATAACAAGGTCGCGCACCTGCTTGAGTCCGTCCGTTTCAGCTGTGTTGTACTGGCGGTTTTCGTCCATGACGAGTATGCCGTATTTGTCGCAGGCGTCAATAACAGCCTTTGAAGCCATTCCGTGCGCCGCGCGGTAAGCGTTTGAGCCCATTTCCTTTAACAGCCTGATGCGGTATTCGTTTACATCATCGGGAACCGCAACGCCTATTCCGGCATGGTCCTGATGGTTGCAGGTGCCAAGAAGCTTGACGTGTCTGCCGTTGAGGAAAAAGCCCTTATCGGCGTCTATCGCGATCGTTCTGAAGCCTATGTTTATTTCCTCCGTGTCAATCACGGTTCCGTTCATTTTAAGCTCAGCGACAGCTTTGTACATATTAGGCTCGTCTATATCCCAGAGCTTGGGACTGTAGGTGAGAAAGCTCATTTCGCTTTTTGCGGTGCAGCCCGGAAACACCTTCACATTACCGTTGCAGCTTCCTATTACATTGTCCTCCGCATCATAAAGACGTATATCAATTTCACAGTCCGAATCCTCTGCGGCTATGTTTTCAACCGATACATGGGCATATACCGTCCATGTCGAAGCGTCCATCTTTACCGGCTCAAGGAAGATACCGTTGTGCTCAAAATGCGCGCGGTGCTTTTTATAGAGATTCACATGGCGGTAAATGCCCGCGCCTTCATACCACCAGCCCTCAATGAGGTCCGCGTTGACGTAAACAACGAGGTCGTTTACGCTGTCGCCGTAAAGCGCCATGTCTGTCGCGTCAACGACAAAGGTGTTGTAGCCGCTGAAGTTTCTGCCGATAACGGAGCCGTTAAGATAAACGATACATTCGCCCGTTACGCCTTCAAATTCAATTAATATCTGCTTATCGCGGTCTGCCTCGTCAAGCTTGAAGCGCTTTGAATAGTACGCCTTGCCGCGCTTTTTATAGCCTGTCGCGGGACCGTATTTCTCGTCAAATTCATTCGCAACGGCAAAGTCGTGGGGGAGGTCAACCGTTTCCCATGAGCTTTTGTCGTAATCGGGGCTTGCGGCGCCGAGACGTCCGCCTGCCTTTGCCGCCATATAGGTTTCGGTATGTGTGTTTGCGAACGGAATAGGTATATCTCCGTTATGGAATTTCCATTCCTTATCAAGACTGAATTTTTTCATACTGTACTCTCCTTTGGGTTATATTAATTCAGGGAATCGCATCGTACTCCCTGAGCGTTCACAGACGGTATGGGGCGGTTATTGCTCTGAACGGCTCAAGCTCTCTGTTGACACCAAGACTGTATGCGGCTTCCTTAAGACTGTTATAATCCTTAAATACCTCATCAGCCGGTCTGTCTGTCATAAGTCCGGCAGCCTCAAGCTCAAGCTTCGCGATTACCCTGCCGCCCGAGACAACGCATATTCCGCCCTTGCTGCCAAGCGCATTGAGCGCAAACGCCATATCCTCGTCATTGTCGCCTGCGATAATAATTTTATGAGAATCCCGGCAATAGGCAGAGGCAACGGCGCCGTTTGTTATACCATAGTTTGTAATATACAGAAAGCTCCTGCTTGCTCCGCTGCGGTCTGCAATGCAGACCTTTGCAGCCTTGTCCTCCTTGCTCGCGGTAACTCTCTTTGCAGCAAGGGGATAGGCGCGAAGCTCCACCGCTTCAAATTCATTATATGTTCTGTGCTTAAAGAAATCCGGTGTAACATTGCCGATACTGATGGTATCGGATAATTCCGATGCGTCCGCAGGCTCGGAGATAAACAATGGTCTGCCGTTCTCCGCTGCCTTGATGCCGTTTTTGAAAACCTGTTCGACATTAAAGTCAAATAAATTGTTTACAATCATAAGGTCTGCTTTATAGCCCGGAGCGATAGCGCCGACCTTGTCAAGCCCATAGCATTTTGCGGCGCAGAATGAAGCGACTGCAATCGCGACCACAGGAGGAACACCAAGCCCCACAGCGGTTTTTACCATATAGTCAAGCGTACCCTCGCTCAGAATGTCACCGATGAAGCGATCGTCGGTACAGAAGGTAAAGCTGCGGAAATTGAGATTATTTACCGCGAATATAAGCCTTTTAAGGTCCTTTGAAAGCGTACCCTCGCGGATCGCGACATAAAGACCTCTGCTGATTTTTTCAAGCATTTCGTGCACGTCCCGGCATTCGTGATCTATGGTAACTCCCGAGCAGATACACGCGTCAAGCTTTTTGCCGAAAAGCCCCGACATATGTCCGTCCACATTTTTTGCCTGTATTCTTTTCAGTGATTTTTCATCGGAATTTATTATAGTCCGCGGTTCCTTTCTTCCGCTGATACCTATGCAGTCCCTGCTAAGCTCTTCCGCATCCTCCTCAGAAAGCTCACGGCAGTCGATCGGGAGTATTGTTTTTATGTCAAGCGGCAGAGCTTCGGCCGCTTTTTCCATGTAACGGATGCCTTTTTTTCCACATACCATAGTGATTGCGCCGGGGTCGGAAATTACAGTGGTTATGCCGCGGGGGACAACAGCTTCTGCATATCGGCGCGGTGTGACTATTGAAGCCTCTATATGCACATGCGAGTCAATGAAGCCCGGGAGAACGTATTTTCCCGAAGCGTCAATAACATTCGCGCAGTCATAGTCTCCGACCCCGCATATCATTCCGCTGCGTACCAGCACATCCCGCTGAAGGAATCGTCCTGAAAATATATCGGCAATATAACCGTTCTTGATGACAAAATCAGCCGGTTCTTTTTCCATAACGGTTTTAATCAATGTCTTAGTCATTGCAGAGTATCCTTTCTTTTTATCTGTAAATGCGTATTCCTCTGTTCGGACAGAATATACTCTTCCAGAACTCCGGTGTGAGAAGTATGAGCATGGGATAAAGCTCCAGACGTCCCGCAAGCATATCAAATATCATGATATGTTTTGAAAAACACGAGAATGCCGAAAAGCTTTCCGTAGGTCCCGCCATGCTCAGTCCCGGACCTATATTGTTGATTGTTGCCGCAACCGCCGTGAAGGTTGTGGTAAAATCAAAATTATCTATAGAAACAAGCAATACTGATGCAACGAATGTGAAAATGTATGCCATGATAAACACGTTTGTTGAGCGTATCGTTTCATGAGCAACCGGCTTGTGTTCATTTTTTATAAGCACAATTCTCTTCGGGTGGAAGAAGAGCGTCATTTCCTTTTTTACTGTTTTGAACAGGATCGAAACTCTTGATACCTTGATGCCGCCTCCCGTGCTGCCGGCGCACGCGCCGACGAACATAAGCGCAACAAGAATTAATTTTGCCGTCTGCGGCCAGAGGTTGTCATAGTCAATGGTTGAGAAGCCTGTTGTTGTTATGATTGAGGCGACCTGGAAAAATGTGTGCCTCAGCTTCTCGGCAAAGACCATATCGGACAGGCAGCCGTTACAAATTATTGAAAGCATTATAAAAGCGCAGGCGGCGATTATAATGAGAATATAATTTCTGACCTCCTCATAGGAAAGGGCAGCCTTGAAGCTTCTGCACAGGAGAAGGAAATAGAAGCCGAAGTTTATGCCGAAAAGCATCATAAAGACGGCTACGATCCATTGTATCGCGGCGGAATACCCTGCCATACTGTCTCCCTTTATGCCGAAGCCTCCCGTGCCCGCTGTTCCGACTGCCGTTGTTATCGCGTCAAATACAGGCATTTTTGCAAATACGAGAAGAGCGAACTCCAGAACCGTAAGCGCAAAATATATCGCGTAAAGCACAAACGCCGTCTGACGCACCTTAGGCAGAAGCTTATCCACAGACGGTCCGGGGCTTTCCGCCTTCATTATGTGCATATGCGAGCCGCCTGTCATCGGAAGCAGCGCGAGCAGAAATACAAGCACTCCCATACCGCCCAGCCAGTGAGTGAAGCTGCGCCAGAAAAGGGAGGCGTGTGAAAGCGCTTCGATGTTGTCAAGTATGCTTGCGCCCGTTGTTGTGAAGCCCGATACTGTTTCAAACAATGCGTCGGTAAAATTCGGTATGTCGCCGTTTATTACAAACGGAAGACAGCCGAAAACGCTGAGCATGATCCATGAAAGCGATGTGACGGCAAAGCCCTCTTTTGCGAAAAAGTTCATGCTTTTCGGCTTCTTTATTACGATCAGAGTGCCGAGAAGTATGCATATGAGCGCGATTATGAGGAAAGGTATTCCCTGCGGCTCATTATATATTACGGATACGGCAAAGGGGAGCAGCATAAACGCGCCCTCAATATTGAGTATCCATCCGAGTATGTATAATACCGACCTGAAATTCACAGTCAAAATCATCCTTTCCTTGCGTTATAGGAGAATGTCGCGGATATTGTCAAAGCCTGAGTGCGTTGTGACAATAATCACGGAATCTCCGCGTTTTATGCAGTCCGTGCCGCTTGGTATAAAGGATTTTCCGTCACGGATAATTGAGGCTATGAGAAGATTGTCTTTAAGACTTAAATCCCTGAGCGGAATATCGGTATATTCAGCTTTTCCCTCGATTTTAAATTCGATTGCCTCAACCCTGTCATCAAACAGGCGGTAAAGCGTTTCAATGTTGCTGCCGATTGAGTTTTTCTTGGCTCTTACATAGGTTCGTATGGTTTCCGCGGTCATGTAACGCGGATATACAATACTGCCAAGCTCAAGCGCGTTTATAACGCCGGAGAAGTTTATATGATTGACCTTAGTAATGACCTTTACGTCAGGATTTGCGCGGAGCGCGTAGAGGGAGAGAAGAATATTTTCCTCGTCAATTCCCGTGAGCGGTATGACTGCGCCGACCTGTTCGATTTCCTCCTGAAGAAGGAGCGTTTCGTCCGTTCCGTCGCCGTTTACGATTACCACATTAGGCGGAAGCAGCTCACTCAGCTCCTGACAGCGCGAAAGGCTTAATTCTATAATTTTAACCGAGATTCCGGAGCTGCAAAGATACTTTGCAAGATGATAGGAGGTTTTTCCGCCGCCTATTATTATAGCGGAGCTTACTCTGCGGCTGCTCATTCTTATTTTTCTGAAAAATCTGTATGCGTTCCGCGGCGGCGCTATGATCGAAACAATATCGCCCGATACAAGCCTGAACTGACCGTTGGGGATAATGACCTCGTTTCCGCGCTCCACAACGCATACAAGAACGTCAAAGCCGTCCCTGCCCTGAAAGTCCATAAGCTGCATACCGTTAAGACAGCTCCCGGCAGGGATTTTAAAGCGTATCATGTCTACTGACCCTCTTGCAAACGCGTTTACGGACAGCGCGTAAGGGAAGTGGAGTATTCTGTTGATTTCCTTTGCTGCCTCCAGCTCGGGATTAAGTATCATAGTAATGCCGAGCTTGTCACGCAGATAGCTCAGCTCATCTGTATAGTCAGGGTTGCGCACACGCGCGATTGACGCGCAGTCGCCGACCTTCTTCGCAAGAGTACAGCAGAGCAGGTTAAGCTCGTCGGAGTCAGTTACGGCGATAATGAGGTCGGCGTTCTCAATGCCCGCCTCTATAAGTGTGCCGTAGCTTGATCCGTTTCCCGTGATTCCCATAATATCGTACATTGTGCAAAGGCGGTTTACGCGTTCGGCGTTCTTATCAACTATTGTAATATTATTGCCCTCCGCGGTGAGCTTCTCAGCGAGAGTGGCGCCGATTTTTCCTGCGCCGACAATTATTATGCGGAGCGCCTTTTCCTTATTAGGTATCAGTTTATGAAGTATAGCCATTGTAATACCCTCCTTGAATACATTGTATCATAGTCAAGAAGAAATTTCAATAGTTTTTAACCGATACCCTCCTCATCCTTGACGAGAAATCCCGCCTTATCTAACGCGGCGCGCACCTTGTCAAGCACTGCCTCGCTGTCTGCGGCAACCGTATGATAGTGGTATTCATTTGTAACATTTTTGAGCGGACTGGAGCGGCCGTTTTTCAGGCTGTTTATATACTCGGTAATATCCTCATGCGTTTTTATATTAAGCTCTCCTTCGATTTTTCCGTATATTTTGTGCCATACAAAAACGTCCTTAACAATACCCCCCGCATCTACTATTGACTGAAGCTCCTGCTGAATTTCATCATCCTTGTGAACAACCTTGAAAACACGTTCCGGCATAGGGACACGGTGGAGCATATAGCCCTTTGTGGTCGCTATGATGTCATTTCCCTGCGCTTTAAGCGCGGCAATATCCTTCACGATAATCTGACGGCTTACGCCGAACTCAAGTGAAAGGGTGCTGCCGGAAACCGGTGATGAGCTTTGTGAAATTCTTTCAAGGATTGCTTCTGTTCTTTCACCTATGCTCATTTGCCGCTCCTTTTTCAGTCAACCGGACGGAGGTTCTTGAGCGACAGGTCAAGTATCGGTGCGCTGTGTGTGAGCGCTCCGCTTGAAATGTAATCAACTCCGAGGTCTGTGAGCGCCGCGACCTTTTCCTTTGTGACGTTTCCGCTGCACTCGGTTTCCGCTCTGCCGTCTATAACGGCGATAGCCTCCTTCATTTCGTCATGTGTCATATTGTCAAGCATAATAATGTCCGCGCCCGCCTCGACAGCCTCGCGTACCATGTCGATATTCTCGGCTTCAATTTCTATCTTTCTTACAAACGGCGCGTATTCCTTTGCCATTTTAACCGCCGCCGTTACGCTGCCCGCGGCGCCTATGTGATTATCCTTTAGGAGAATACCGTCGGAGAGGTTATAGCGGTGATTAAAGCCGCCGCCTGCCTTAACCGCGTATTTTTCAAATATTCTCATGTTCGGAGTAGTCTTTCTTGTGTCGAGAAGCTTTGTCCTTGTGCCCTCGAGAAGCTTTGCCGTTTCATGCGTGTAGGTCGCTATGCCGGACATTCTCTGAAGATAGTTAAGCGCGGTTCTTTCGCCGGAAAGAAGAACTCGTATGTCTCCGATCACCGCTCCGAGCTTCTGACCGTCAGCTATTTCCTCTCCGTCCTTAACGTCGATCTCAAATTCCGTTGAGAGATCAAGGAGCGTGAAAACACGCTTAAACACCTCTATGCCCGCAAGAATACCGTCCTGCTTTGCGATGAGGTCAACAGCGCCCTTTCTGTATTCGCGCATAACGGCGTTGGTCGTAACGTCCTCGCTTGAAATATCCTCCTTTAACGCGCCGAGGATAAGCTCGTCTGCATTCATCATCATTGTAATCTCATTCATGTTCCTTCTGTTTCCTTTCTATAGCATCTCTTACTGTTTTTATGTAGTCCTTATCGCAGCCGCGATAGCTCATAATATCAATTTCGGGAGTTATGACATCATAGTCATCATATTCCTCCGCAATTCTGCCCGCCGCCCGCTTTGCGAACACAAGGCTTTCAAGCAGCGAGTTGCTTGCAAGGCGGTTTCTGCCGTGAACACCGTTGCACGCCGTTTCGCCTACCGCGTAGAGGTTGTCCATTGTGGTCCTTGAGTATTTGTCGACCTTTATTCCGCCCATAAAGTAGTGCTGCGCCGGAACGACAGGAATACATTCCTTTGTAACGTCATAGCCCTCCTCAAGGCAGCGCCTGTAAATGTTGGGGAAGTGGGTGAGGATAGTATCCTTGGGTATCGGCGCCATTGAAAGCCATACATAGGGCTTGTTGTCCTTCTCCATCTGCTTCCATATCGCCTTTGAAACAACGTCGCGCGGCTGAAGCTCATCGGTAAAGCGCTGCATATCAGCGTTAAGCAGGTGCGCGCCCTCTCCGCGTACCGACTCCGTGATAAGAAAGCGTCTGCCTTTTCTCTTTGAATAGAGGGTAGTGGGATGTATCTGAACATAGTCGATGTTTTCAAGCTCAATGCCGTGCTTCATCGCTATTGCGAGAGAATCCGCGGTAAGATGCGGATAGTTTGTGCTGTTATGGTACAGACCGCCTATGCCGCCTGTCGCAAGCACCGTAAATTTTGCGTCGATCTCCGCCATTGTCCCGTCCTCATACTGCGCCGCAATTCCCGCGCAGCGTCCGTCGGCAACGATTATATCCACCATTCTCAGCTGCTCAATAATTCTGATGTTGCTTCTTCTGCGTACCTCGGCAAGCAGCTTTGAGGTTATTTCCTTGCCCGTTATGTCCTCGTGATAGCATATTCTCGGCGCGGAATGAGCGCCCTCCTTTGTGAATTTTAGCGTTCCGTCCTCGTTCCTCTCAAAGTCCACGCCGAAGCCGATAAGCTCGCTTATAACGTCTTGTGAGGAGCGGAGCATTATGTCTACCGATTCCTTTTTGTTCTCATAATGTCCGGCGCGCATCGTGTCCTCAAAATACGGCTCATAGTCATCCTCGTCGCGCAGCATACAGATGCCGCCCTGCGCGAGGAAGGAGTCGCTTTCGTCAGCCGCCGCCTTCGTTATGAGAAGAATGTCCTTGTCGGAGGGAAGGCTTAAGGCGCAGTACAGCCCCGAAACGCCTGTTCCGACAATAACAATGTCAGCTGTTATTTTCATTAATATCACCTATTCTTTTGCTTTGCAATGTTTATTGGTATGATTTACTGCATTATACAACAAATGTTTACAGCTGTCAATACAGCTGTAAACATTTTGGGTGCTTTGTGAATTTTTTATGAAAAACAGTGAGCGCGTTTGTTGATTTTGAATTTTGCCCCTTATTATTCCGGCTCAAACGCGCCCGTATATAACTGATAGTACAGTCCTTTTTCGGCAAGCAGGCTCTCGTGAGTGCCGCGCTCCGTTATGATGCCGCGGTCGAGAACCATAATAACATCCGAGTTGCGTATGGTTGACAGCCTGTGCGCGATTACAAATACGGTTCTGCCCTTCATCAGATTATCCATTCCGCTCTGAACAAGCGCCTCCGTGCGCGTGTCAATGGAGGAGGTCGCCTCGTCAAGAATCATAACGGGCGGATCCGATACTGCGGCGCGGGCAATGGATAAAAGCTGCCGCTGTCCCTGCGAAAGTCCGCTGCCGTCGCCTTTAAGAACAGTGCCGTAGCCCTCGGGCAGCATTCGGATAAAGCCGTCGGCATTGGCAAGCCTTGCGGCGGCTATACAGTCCTCGTCAGACGCGTCCGGATTGCCGTATCGTATGTTTTCCATAACCGTTCCCGTGAAAAGGTTCACGTCCTGCAATACTATACCGAGGGAGCGGCGCAGATCGGCTTTCTTAATCTTGTTTATATTTATGCCGTCATATCGGATTTTGCCGTCGGTAATATCATAGAAGCGGTTAATCAGATTTGTTATGGTTGTTTTGCCCGCACCCGTCGCTCCGACAAACGCCACCT
>JBJEIW010000209.1:0-30603 GCA_051877435.1 Candidatus Ornithomonoglobus sp. | reverse complement strand
CGCTGACGCGGTTCTAAAAAAGGGGGACAAGAATGGAATGTAAACAATAATTTGACGGGGAGATGTAAAGATGAGCAGACAGGATGCAATAGATTAACGGTATTCTTGTATTATGAGAAGTCGTTCCTGTATTGCATCGGCTTTTGTCCTGTATGTTTTTTAAAGTGAGTTATAAAATTACTGGTGTCAAGAAAGCCGCATTCCGCGGCAATTTCCGAGACCGGTTTATCCGTAGAGCGAAGAAGTTTTTTTGACATATTTATTCTGTAGTTTGTCAGATAGCTGTATGGAGTAATACCAATTGCTCTGCGAAAACGCCGTATGAAATGATATTTGGAAACATGAATGTTTTCTATCATATCATCTAGAGTAATCGGATTAAAATAATTCCTCTCAATATATTTCAGAACCGTGCGGACATCATCTGCGCTGTTATGCTTCATACTTACCTTGTCATTTTCAAGCGAAGCAAGGCACACAGCATTAAGAACCGAGTGCATATGAGATGATAGATGAATATAGGCGGAAATGTCATTTTGTCCGGCTTCGGCTATGATAGCGTTTATTCTCTTATCAAAATTCTCTGCGTTTTCCATGCTTACCGCGCGGATGGCTTTGGATGGATATGTAATATCAAATAACGGAGCAATACCGCTGCCGCCCAAATGTATCCATAAAAATTCCCACTTATCTGATACAGTATGATATTCATGCGGTATATGGCAGTCAATAATAACGGAGTATCCCGGAGAAAGCTGAATAACAGTATCTCCTGTTTTCAGAGAGCCTTGTCCTGCGATCGTATAAATCAATAAAAAACTATCGTGCATATCTCTTTGTACTTTATAATCAAAATCAGCTATAAAATGTCCTGCCTCTGAAATATAAAACGGCAGTGTTTTTGCAAACGGAGTAGGTGTGGCTGTTACCCACAATGAATTGTCGGAAATGCTTTCCTCATATTTTCCCATAGTTAGTCACCTCCTACGCCATTTGTTCGCAAGCTAACATGGCTATTGAATGATTTTCAATCATTCAATTCACCTCATTATTATTATAACACAAGGAGCCTTATATTGCAATAGTGTGTTGAGCAATAATTTCATATTTTGCAGCAATAATATTTAATGCTTTTCTTCTGAAAGCGGTGTATAATATGTGCATGGATATAAAACGCAATGGAGGCTTTAAAATGAGCAAGGTGATTTTAAGACAGGAGAAGGTAACAATACCAACATATGAGATTTCGGACTATGACAAAAATCCGATGTTTCTTGAAAAGAGAGTATATCAGGGTTCAAGCGGACGCGTTTATCCGCACCCTGTATGCGAGGGAGTTTCTGATGTAAAAACGGATAAGGAATACAACGCAATATTCCTTGAAAATGATTACATACTTGTTATGATACTGCCGGAGATAGGCGGTAAAATTCAGCGTCTTTACGATAAAACAAACGGCTATGATGCGGTTTATTACAACGAGGTTATAAAGCCCGCGCTTGTTGGTCTTGCGGGACCGTGGATCAGCGGCGGTATTGAGTTCAACTGGCCTCAGCATCACAGACCGTCAACCTTTGATCCTGTTGACTACACAATTGAAGAAAATGCGGATGGCTCAGTAACCGTATGGGTAGGAGAAACGGAAAAGATGTTCCATACAAAAGGTATGGCAGGCTTTACGGTATATCCCGACAAGGCTTATCTTGAAATCAGGGGACAGGTATACAACCCGACAGACAGGCCGCAGACGTTTTTGTGGTGGGCAAACCCGGCTGTTGCGGTAAACGATTATACACAGTCTATCTTCCCGCCCGATGTTCATGCGGTAATGGATCACGGCAAGCGCGCAGTGTCAAAATTCCCTGTTGCGGACGGCGAATATTACAAGGTCAACTATGCGCCCGGCACCGATATTTCACGATATAAGAATATCCCTGTTCCGACTTCATATATGGCATATCACTCTGATTTTAATTTTATAGGCAACTACGACTATAAAAAGAGAGCGGGACTTCTGCACATTGCCGACCATCATGTTTCACCGGGCAAAAAGCAGTGGACCTGGGGCAACGGTGATTTCGGAAAGGCATGGGACAGAAATCTGACAGACGAAAACGGCCCGTATATTGAGCTTATGACGGGAATGTTTACCGATAACCAGCCCGATTTCACGTTTTTAAAGCCGTATGAGGAAAAAACCTTTGTTCAGTATTTTATGCCGTATAAGGCAGTCGGCGCGGTAAAAAATGCCTCGCTTGACGCGGCAATCAACATTGAACAGAGGGACACTAAAATTGCAGTAACCGTGTATGCTCCGTCAGCGCTTGAAAATGCGGAAATAAAGTTATATAATAACGGCAGGGAAATTTACACAAGGACACTGAATATGAAGCCTGCTGAGGTATTTGAAACAGAAGTTGATGCGGACGGCATATGCTTTGACGATATTACCGCCGATATAGTGAGGGACACTAAAATAATTCTTGCATACGCACCCGTAAAGAACAGCGAGCCTGTTCCGTCACCCGCGGAGGAAATTCCCGAACCTGAAAGGCTTGACACAAATGAAAAGCTTTTCCTTGCGGCGACACATTTAGAGCAGTACCGCCACGCTACATATTCGCCCGAACCGTATTATCTTGAGGGCTTAAAGCGTGACGCGTCCGATATACGTCTTAACAACGGCTATGGAAGGTATTTGTACAACAAGGGCAGATTTGCCGAAAGCGTAAAATATTTTACTGCGGCGGTTAAGTCCTCAACATGGAAAAATCCAAATCCGTACGATTGTGAACCGTATTATAATCTTGGTCTTGCGTTAAAAGCGCTTGGAAATACAGAAAAGGCGTTTGACGCGTTCTACAAGGCTGTATGGGACGGAAATATGCAGGATAAAGCTTTCTATCAGCTGGCGTGCATTGCCGCGGGCAAGGGCGATTATGAGGAAGCTCTTGGATACATTGAAAAATCGCTTGTAAAGGGACTTCATAATCTAAAGGCAAGAACATTAAAGACAGCCCTGCTGCGTATTACGGGAAGAATTGACGAAGCAATCGATTTTGCAAACGAAACAGGAAAAATTGACTCACTCGACCATGGCTGCCGCTATGAGCTTTATAAGCTCACAGGAAACGGTCTTGATGAATTAAAGGCTGTTATGCGCAGTGACAATCACAACTATGTTGAGCTTGCTCTTTCATATATTGCGGCAGGACTTTATAAGGAGGCTGACGAAATTCTTGCGCTTGCTCCGAATGATGATGAGCCTATGGCGCACTACTACAGATATGCCTGCACAGGCGATAAATCGGAGCTTGAAAAGGCAGAAAAGAGCAGTTCGCTCTATTGCTTCCCCAACCGTACAGATGATATTGCGGCGCTTGAAAACGCGGTAAAGGACGGCGGAAGCCGCGCGGCATATTATCTGGGCAATCTGCTCTATGATAAGGGACGCTGGGAGGAAAGCGTATCATTATGGGAAAGCTGCGCGGATAAAATAAAGCTTCCAACGGTATACAGAAATCTGTCGCTTGCGTATTACAACAAGGCGCATGACGCTGACAGAGCAAAAACGGCAATGGAAAAGGCTTTTGAAATGGATAAGTCTGACGCGCGTGTATTCTTTGAGCTTGATCAGCTTTATAAAATGCTCAATTATTCATTGCAGGAGCGTCTTGACAACATGAATGCCAATGCGGAATTATTGGAAAAGCGAGATGATTTATACACAGAGTATATCACACTTTTAAATATGAACGGCGAGTATGAAAACGCGTACAGCCGTATTATGAATCATAGCTTCCATCCGTGGGAGGGCGGCGAAGGTAAAATTCCGGCTCAGTACAGAATTTCGCTGATGAATATGGCAAAGGCGCAGAGTGACAAAACAAGGGCTGCAGAGCTTCTAAAAAGCGCTCTCGTATATCCGCATAATCTTGGCGAGGGCAAGCTGATAGGAAATCTTGACAATGACATATATTATATGTTAGGATGTATGTATGAGGATGAGAAAAAGCGGGAGCAGGTGTTTAAGCTTGCGGCAAGGGGAGAATTTGAGCTTACATCAGCGATGTACTACAATGATCAGCCGCCGGAGATGATGTATTACGCGGCAATGGCAATAAAAGAACTCGGAAATGCCGCGGAGGCTGACAAGCGTTTTGATGCGTTTATAGAATATGCGGATAAGCATATAAATGATGATATTAAGATTGACTATTTTGCCGTATCGCTCCCTGACTTCTTAATATTTGACGCGGATTTGAACAGGAAGAATAAGGTGCATTGCCTGTTTATGGCATCTCTGGGCTGTCTGGGCAAGGGTGACAACAAAATGGCTAAGGAGTATGCTTTAAAGGGACTGGAGCTTGATAAGTGCCATGCGGGACTGAAGGATATATTAAAAAATAGGAGGATAAACGATGGATTATAAATTCAAAGCTTATCACAAATCGGAGATATTAACAAATCATCTCAGAATGGGCGGAGAAAATCCGGACGGCGAGAGTATTGACGTTACAAGTCTGTATTTTACGCGCGGGGGAAAGCCATGGATAGGTGTTATGGGCGAATACCACTTTGTCCGAGACAGCCGCGATAACTGGTATCGTGAGCTTTGCAAGATGAAGGCGGGCGGTATCACTGTTGCTGCCACATATCTGTTCTGGATTTATCACGAGGAGTCCGAGGGCGAGTTTGATTTCACAGGTGATCGTGACATACGCAGGTTTGTTAAGGACGCCCAAAGAGCCGGACTTGATGTAATAATCCGCATAGGTCCGTGGGCGCATGGGGAATGCCGTAACGGCGGTTTCCCCGACTGGCTTTTGAAAAAGCCGTTTAAGCTGCGTGATAATAACAGCGGATATATGGAAAAAGTACGGATATGGTATGAAAGAATATATGAGCAGGTAAACGGCTTATTTTATGAGAACGGCGGCAATATCATAGGAATACAGATTGAAAATGAGCTTGTGGACAACGCGGAGCATCTTCTTGAATTAAAGAAGCTTGCGCTTGACATAGGCTTTAAGGCGCCGATATATACCGTTACGGGCTGGAACAGCGCCTACGGGGCAAAAATTCCGGTTGACGAGTTTGTTCCTGTGTTCGGGGCATACCCGGAAGCGCCGTGGACGGAGCATACAGACAGGCTTCCGCTGTCGATTCACTATGTCTTTAACAAAATGAGGAATGACGCGGCAATCGGAACGGATATCATTAATAATTTCGATGAGGACGGCTGGCGTATGCCGTATGAAAAATATCCGTTCGCGACCTGCGAGCTGGGCGGCGGAATACAGGTTACGCATCACAGGCGGCCTCTTATCAGCGATATGGATATTTATGCGCTGTCACTTGTAAAGCTCGGATCCGGAAACAATCTTGTAGGCTACTATATGTATAAGGGCGGCACAAATAAGCTCGGCAGGCTGTCAACGCTGAACGAGTCAAGAGCGAGCGGCTACCCGAACGATTATACGGTTTTGTCATATGACTTTCAGGCGCCGATTTCAGAATACGGCGAGGTTCGCGGACAGTACAGACTGCTGAATATGCTCCATATGTTCGTAAATGATTTCGGCGATGTACTTGCTCCTATGGAAGCCGTAGAAGCGGAAGCCGCGGTTGCTCCTGATGACATATCGTCATTGAGGTATTGTATGCGCACTGACGGCACAGGCGGTTTTGTATTTATAAATCATTATCAGCGGCTTGCGGAGCTTAAGGATATAAAGGGAGCTGTTATCGATACGGGAGCGGTACGGTTTCCTCCTGTTGATGTTTGCGGGAACGTAAGCTTTGTTATGCCGTTTAACATGAGTCTGTCGGGGAATATTCTCGAATACGCGACAGTGCAGCCGCTTTGCAGGGTTAAGGATACATATTTCTTTGCGGCAACAGACGACATAGCGCCGGAATATAAATTCACCGGCAGCGGTATTCTTAAGGCTGAACCGGGATCCGTATTTAAAGTAAATGACATACAAATTGTAACGCTTGCATGGGACAGAGCAAAATATGCGCGTAAGCTGTCGGGAGTTCTTTACATAGGTGATAACTGCGATATTTACGAATATGACGGAAATATATGCGCAGTGCAGGACGGGAGCTTTGCATATGATATGTGGAACGGCTCGGAATTTGAGCATCACACTGTTCAAAGGGATTTCAGTCAGGCGGAAGCAGATTTTGAAACGGTCAAAGAGCCGTTTGTTCCTCCGTATGCAGAGGAGCTGAACCTCGGCGGTGAAAGAAAAAGAGTATGGAAAAGGGTTACGGTATCCGGCAGCAGAGGCTTTATAGAAATACCCTTCAAATACGATGCGGCGCAGATTTATGCTGACGGTGAGCTTGTTGCGGACAATTTCTATTACGGCAGACCGTGGCGTGTTCCGTCAAGGCTGCTCTGCGGCAGGGAATGTTATCTTGTTATGTCGGAAATCAGGGATGATTTTTACAAGGAGTTTTAATCGCTATGAAAATTTTGAATTTAAGCGGAGCATGGTCATATAAAACCGACTATGACGACATCGGAATAATAAAGGAGTATTATAACGAGAAATTTGAACTCGGCGGCTTTATGCTGCCGGGTTCGGCGTGCTCTAACGGTATCGGCAAAAAGCAGGAATACTATAATGAGCTGTCAAAAGAAGCGGTGCGCGCGCCGCGGGAACGGTATGAATATATTGCGCCGCTTTGGTTACAGCGAGAAATTGTTGTGCCGGAGGAATTTGAGGGAAAACATATCCGTCTTTTTCTTGAACGCGCCAATATCGCATCTGAGCTGTGGATTGACGGTAAAAAAATCGGCAGACAGATAATAGAGCTGTCCGCGCCCCATATTTATAACCTGACGGGCAGGCTGACGGCGGGAAAGCATATTCTGACGCTTCGTGTTGATAACAGAAATCTGCTCAATATCGACACAATGGCAAGCGGCTACAGTATTGACACGCAGGGGTATTGGAACGGTATTATCGGCAGAATGGAGCTGCAATGCGAGGATATTTTTCATTTGGAGAATATACAGGTATATTCCAAAGAAAACGGTATTGATGTGCGGCTGATTGAAATCAATGATGTTCACTCTCCTTTTGAAAGGCGGAACGCGGAAATTGAGCTGTCCGTCACCGCGCCCGATGGGAGAAGTTTCGGAGCAAAGCGTTTTTCGCGCGAGCTGTTTAACTCAAGGCAGGTTGAATACCTGAGCTATGAAATTGACGATATAGAGTATTGGGATGAATTTAACCCCGCGCTGTACACACTGAATGTAAGGCTTGAGTGCGAGGGTTATATGGACGAAAAGAGCGTCAGCTTTGGCATGCGCATGATCAGAACAGAGAACAGGCAGCTCCTTTTAAATAATAAGCCCATTGCGTTAAGAGGAACCATAGACTGCGCTATATATCCTATGACGGGCTATCCTCCGACAGATATTGAGGTATGGCGGAGGAATTTCAGAATAATTAAAAGCTACGGCTTAAATCACGTTCGTTTTCACGCATGGTGTCCGCCCGAAGCTGCTTTTTGCGCGGCTGATGAATTGGGCATATATGTTTCGGTTGAAATGCCTCTGTGGCTCAACCGCGATGTATGCGCTCTGGAGCTTGGCGAGGACAGCGCGCACCGCGCGTATTTTACGCAGGAAGCAGTAACAATATCTAAAACCTACGGCAATCATCCGTCGTTTATAATGTTCTCGAACGGCAATGAAAATATGGGAGATTTTGAGCTTCTTGAGGATATTACTATACAGCTCAAAGCGTATGATAAGCGGCGCATCTACACTTTAACAAGCAACTTTGACCATCCTGTTCTGCCGTGTGAGGATTATCTGTGCGCATACGAGGCGGGCGGTCACAAGGTGAGAATACAGGATATTCAGGACATTGTTGCCCAGAGCACGGGTCTTGATTACAGCAGGGCGGTAAGTGATGCTCCCGTTCCGATAATATCCTTTGAAACAGGGCAGTACTGCGTATATCCAGATGTTGATGTTACAGAAAAATATACAGGTAATATGCTGCCGGTAAATTTTGATGTGATAAAAAAGGAAATGATAAAAAAGGGCGTATATCATAAATTAAGGGACTATGTCAAAGCATCGGGAGATCTGGCGGTAAAGCTGTATAAGGAGGATATTGAAGCGGCGCTTCGGACAAAGGATTTCGGCGGCTTTGAGCTGCTTTCGCTTTGTGATTACACAGGGCAAAGCACCGCAACAGTAGGAATGCTTGACGTGTTTTTTGACAGCAAGGGATTAATTGCGCCGGAGCAGTTCAGACAATTCTGCGGCTGCGTTGTTCCGCTGTTTAAGGCAAAAAGGATATTTAAAAATACCGAAGCCATTGAAGCGGAGCTTGACCTGTACGATTACGGACAGCGCAGAATTAAAAATCCTGTGTTTGATCTGAAAATCTATAACAACAAAGAGATATTCTATCAAATCCAAACCGCAGACAGAAAAATAAGTGTTCCGCTTGACGGTATAAAAAAGTCGTCACAGCTTAAAGTCGAATTGAGCGTTGATCATTATACAAATTCGTGGAATATTTATGTTTTTGCAGACAGCAGGATAAATGCAGATGTCAGAATAATAAGGACGGCGGAGGAATTAAAAGACATCATAAAGAACGGCGGACACGCCGTAGTAACCGCTGATTGTGTGAAAGCTCCTATTGACGGCAGCTTTATTCCTGTATTCTGGTCGCCTGTACATTTTCCGTCACAGAAGCCCTGCGGAGCGATTATTGATGCTTCACACCCGATATTTGAAAGCTTCCCAACGGAAAAATATCCCGATTATCAATGGAAAACGCTGTTGGATAATTCCAAAGGAATAGATATATCATCCTTTGGAAAAGCTTTCAGACCGATTGTGGAAACGGTGCCGAACTTTGTGGACAACACACCCGGCTCGCCGTTGCTTGAAGCAAGGGTAGGGAATGCGGATTTATTATTCTGCGGCTTTGACTTATCGCTTGAGGATGCGGCATCAAAACAGCTTATGGCAAGTATATGCAGTTACGTTGAGTCATCTGCGTTCAGACCGAGCAATGCGGTTGATGAAAAAGTATTTGGACTACTGCTGATATAAGAAGACAGACGGTGCTCCGTATGAGATAAATCATAATACAGAAATCAGCGATACAAAATGGTTTCGAGGTGCGCTTTATGCTGACGGATTTTACGGGTATACTGCATGTAATCCCGCGCATATTGCTCTCTTTAAGGTATGGGAATATGTGCCTGTTAAGCAGATAAACATAATTTTCATATGTAGAGCGTTTTACATGAATCTTTAGTAGCTTTCAACGCGAACAATGGACAGTTGGATATCTAAATCAATATCACCGCTGTCCATTTTAGCGGCTGTGCCTTTTCATACTCTGAAAATAAGCGGTACTATTTTTATTGCATTATTCGGAAACAGTATATTCTATAGCTCCGTTTTCCTTTTCAAAACGCCGTATTTCACAATTAATAAGATAAAGAATTTCGCCATTAATTGAACGTCCTTCATATTCTGAAATGTATTTGAGCTTAGTAAGCATTTCATCAGAACATCTCAGACCTATATGTTTATTCTTTTCAGCCATAATAACTCTCCAATCAAATTTATCCTGTCATATCTGCGAGGTGATAAACAAATTTTCATAATAGATTTTATCACTATTTTTTGCAAAAATGTTGTTTTGTGCTTGTTTTAAGCACAAAACAGTTGTATAATGTATATATAACATAAATCGCTGAGGAGCGCCGCAATTTTTGCTTGACAACAGTTTATAAATATGATAAAATAAAATTTGGCAAAATAGTATTTGGAGGTTATCAATGATAACAGGAAAACAGAGAGCGTTTTTAAGAAAGCTCGGGCATGACCTGCAGCCGGTTATGCAGATAGGCAAGGAGGGGCTTTCCGATACCGTTATCGGCGCTATTGACGAGGTCCTTGAAAAAAGGGAGCTTGTAAAGATTTCGATCCTTGAAAGCGCCATGCTTGACACAAGAGATACCTGCAATGAAACCGCGCAGCGTCTTAAGGCTGAGCCTGTTCAGGCAATAGGAAATAAATTCATCCTCTACCGCAGAGCGGAGAAGGAGAAAAACAGACATATAGAAATTCCGAAAAAATGAAGAAAATCGGCATTTTGGGCGGTACCTTTGACCCGGTTCACAACGGACACATGATAATCGCGCGTAAAGCTATGGAGCAGTTCGGGCTTGATGAGGTGCGGATAATGACAGGCGGAAAGCCTCCGCATAAGCGTAATGTCGATATTACATCGGCAGAGGTAAGACACGAAATGGTAAAGCTTGCGGCTGCGGGCGAAGATGGGCTTGTTCCGTTTGACTATGAGCTGAATAAGAAAACCTATTCCTACACGTTCCAAACTCTGACGGAGCTGAACGAGAAATACCCTGAGGTTGAGTGGTATTTTATAATCGGCGAGGATTCTTTAAGAGATATTTTAAAATGGTACAAGCCGGAGATAATAGTGAAGAAATGTATTCTTCTTGTCTATCCGAGGGGCGGCGGCTCTGTTACAGAGCTTATAAAGGAGCGGTCCGCGCAGCTTAACGGTGACATAAGAGAAATTCATGCGCCGGTATTCGGCATTTCCTCAACGGACATCCGACAGAGAGTGTCCGAGGGGAAATCCGTAAAATATTTTGTGCCGGATAAGGTTGAGGAATATATTAAAGAACACAAATTATATCAGTAAGGAAAAGAGATAGATGAATAAGAAGGAAATGCAGTCAAAGCTTCAGAAGGCATTGAAGAAAAAACGCTTTGAACACAGCATAGGCGTCAGGGATGAGGCGGTAAGAATGGCTGAGCAGTTCGGCGCCGATCCCGAAAAGGCATATGTAGCAGGACTTTTGCACGACTGCGCAAAGTGCCTTAAGCCGGAGGAAGAGGAAGAGCTTATCGCAAGGTACGGCTATGAGCTTGACGAAATGACAAGGCTGTGCCATCCGGTGCTTCATGCGCCGCTGGGCGCGCTCGCCGCCAAATATGAGTACGGTGTTGAGGATGAGGAAATCCTTGATGCAATCCGCTATCATACGGTTGCGCGCGCGGATATGACGCTGCTTGATAAGATAGTATATGTTTCGGATGTTACAGAGCCTAACCGTGATTATGACGGTGTGGATGTACTGCGAAGGCTTGCGGCAAAGAGTATTGACGAGGCGTATAAGGAGGCGGTGCGTCAGGCTCTTCTGCACAATATAAAGAAGGAAACGCTTATTCATCCGAACACGCTTGAAGCGTGGAATGAAATTTGCAGAAAGAAATTATAAAGAAAAGGGGCAAAAAAATATGACCGCTTTGGAAAAGGCAAATATAGCCGTAAAGGCTCTTGATGATAAGAAGGCTTCAAATATTGAGCTGCTTGATGTTTCGCAGCAGACGTCGCTTGGCGAATACTTTGTAATCGCATCATGTCAGTCAACAGTGCAGGTCCGCGCCTGCGCGGATGAGGTGGAGGAGCAGCTCGAAGCTGCAGGCATAACGGTTCTGCACAGAGAGGGCTACAGCACAGGCTCATGGGTGCTGATGGACTACGGCGACGTGATAGTACACGTTATGCAGCAGGAGGCGCGCGAGTTTTATGGTATCGAAAGACTGTGGGATGACGCGGGCACGGCAAAGGATAAGAAAGAAGAAGAAACAGAAGAATAATTTAGCTTTTGCGCCGGCGGGATATTGGCCGTGCGGGCAATAAAAAGGAAAGGAATATATAAGGAAAATGGTTGAATATGATTTTAAAGCCATTGAGACAAAATGGCAGAAAAAATGGGATGACGCTCATGCTTTTGAGGCGGTAAACGGTTCGGACAAGAAGAAATTCTTCGGTCTTATTGAATTTCCGTACCCGTCGGGACAGGGACTTCATGTAGGGCATCCGAGAAGCTACACCGCTATGGATATTATAGCGCGCAAGCGCCGTATGCAGGGCTATAACGTGCTCTATCCGATAGGCTGGGACGCTTTCGGTCTTCCGGCTGAGAACTATGCGATAAAGAACAATGTTCATCCGGCTGTTATAACCGCTAAGAACATAGAGAACTTCAAGCGTCAGCTCAAAATGCTCGGCTTCTCCTTTGACTGGTCAAGAGAGATAAACACAACAGACCCGAGCTATTATAAATGGACGCAGTGGATATTTATCCAGCTCTTTAAGAAAGGGCTTGCATACAAGAAGGAGATGCCGATCAACTGGTGCACCTCATGTCAGGTAGGTCTTGCAAACGAGGAGGTTGTAAACGGAGTCTGCGAGCGCTGCGGCGGCGAGGTCATCCAGAAGAGACAGAGCCAGTGGATGCTCAAAATTACAGAATACGCGCAGCGTCTTATTGACGACCTTGACGATATAGACTTCCTTGAAAAGATAAAGACACAGCAGAGAAACTGGATAGGACGTTCGGAGGGCGCTGAGGTTAAGTTTAAGCTTACAACAGGCGATGAAATGGTTGTTTATACAACTCGCTGCGATACGCTTTTCGGCGCGACCTATACTGTAATCTCACCGGAGCATGAGCTTATTGCAAAGCTTGCGGATAAGCTTGAAAATTATGACGAGGTAAAGGCTTATCAGGCAGAGGCTGCGCGAAAGTCTGAGTTTGAAAGAACAGAGCTTGCAAAGGAAAAGACAGGCGTTGAATTAAAGGGCGTTAAGGCTATCAACCCCGTAAACGGCAAGGAAATCCCGATATTTGTTTCGGACTATGTGCTTGTTACCTACGGCACAGGCGCGATCATGGCTGTTCCGGCGCATGACAGTCGTGACTGGGAATTTGCAAAGAAGTTCAACCTTCCGATCATAGAGGTTGTCGCGGGCGGAAAGGATGTGCAGGCAGAGGCTTACACCGATGTTTATAAGGGAAAAATGGTAAATTCTGGCTTCCTGACAGGAAAGACGGTCAAGGAAGCTATTCCGGCAATGATAGACTGGCTTGAAGAAAAGGGACTCGGAACCCGCAAGGTAAACTTCAAGCTCCGCGACTGGGTATTCTCACGTCAGCGTTACTGGGGCGAGCCTATTCCGATCGTTCACTGCGAGAAGTGCGGCTATGTTCCGATCCCGGAAAGCGAGCTTCCTCTCGTGCTGCCGGATATGGAGGAGTTCAAGCCGGGAGAGAACGGCGAATCGCCGCTTGCGAACGCGACAGAGTGGATAAACACAACCTGTCCGCACTGCGGAGGACCCGCAAAGCGTGAGACGGACACAATGCCGCAGTGGGCAGGCTCAAGCTGGTATTTCTTAAGATATACCGACGCGCATAACGACAACGCTCTCGCGTCAAAGGAGGCGCTTGATTACTGGACGCCTGTTGACTGGTATAACGGCGGTATGGAGCATACAACACTTCACCTGCTCTATTCACGTTTCTGGCATAAGTTCCTCTATGACATCGGCGTAGTTCCGACTAAGGAGCCGTATCAGAAGAGAACCTCACACGGCATGATCCTCGGAGAGAACAGCGAAAAGATGTCAAAGTCAAGAGGAAACGTTGTAAATCCCGATGACGTTGTAAACGAGGTCGGCGCGGACGCGTTCAGAACCTATGAAATGTTCCTCGGCGCGTTTGACCAGAGCACACCGTGGTCACAGCAGGGACTTAAGGGCTGCTACAGATTCATTGAGAAGGTATGGAACCTCCAGAGCATCATGACAGACGAGGAGGGCTGCAGCGCGGAGCTTGAAAAATCGGTTCATAAAATGATAAAGAAGGTCGGAGAGGACTTCGAGAGAATGAAGTTCAATACGGCTATAGCAACGATGATGAGCTTTTTAAATGAGGTTGCAAAGAAGGGCTCAATAACAAAGGGAGAATATAAGACGCTTATAACGCTCCTTAACCCGGTTGCTCCGCATATGACGGAGGAGCTTTGGGAAATCCTTGGCGGCGAGGGCCTCTTGTCACTTGCAAAGTGGCCTGAGTATGATGAGGCAAAGACTGTTGATGACGAGGTGGAAATCGTTGTCCAGATAAACGGTAAGATTAAGGATAAGGCAATGGTTCCGGCGGGGCTTGACCGTAACGGACTTGCGGAGCTTGCAATGCAGCTTGACAGTGTCAAGGCGCTAACCGAGGGCAAAAATGTTATCAAGGTAATTGCTGTGCCGGGAAGACTTATTAACATAGTAGTAAAAGATTGAGAAAGGGAGAACAGACATATGGCATTCTGGAATAAGAAGAAAAAGGACGAGGAAAATCCCGAGGTTCAGAGCGCGGCAGAGAGCGCTGAGGAAGCAAAGGATGAGGAAAGCACGCTTGATATAGTAAAGGCGACTATGGAGCAGGCGAAGGAGGAGCTTCGCGAGGAGCGTAACCAGGCCGCAGAGGAAGCGAGAGCCGCGCAGGCAGCAAACGAACAGCCGGGCGGCGCAATGCCGACTGCAGACGAAATCAAACACGCTCAGGAGATCCTTGCGCGCGCGCAGGCAGCGCGGGCAGATCAGATTCCGGCAGGAGCAAAGGTGGGTATTAACGCGCCTGTAAATACTGCAAATCTTAAGGCTGTTATAGCGCAGTTCATGCAGTCCAAGACACAGGAAAATCTGAAGCTTGTTATGGATTGTCTACAGAATCCAAAGACGCTTGTATGCGTTCCGGCCCAGATAATCACAAGCAAGGAAAACCAGGAAAAGATGAAGCAGGGCGGAGAGGTTAAGCTTGAAGGACCTATCCAGATCAGCCCGGTTCTTCTTACCGATAATACAGGCAAGAAGGTATTCCCGATATTCTCCGGTGAGGACACAATCCCTGATAATATTAAGAACAGCACACCGAAGGTAAATCTGCCCTTCCAGCAGTGCTTTAACATTATGAAGGGATTGAAGGACGTTACGACCTTTGCGCTCGATCCGTTCACGGCGAATATCACAATGGGTGTAAACATTCAGCAGAATCCGAACGCGCCTAAGAAAGCTTAATTGTAAACCTTTATAAATAAATTATGGTTGACAAACATACACTCCTTATGTTATAATCAGACAGTGATTAAAATATAAGGAGTTGTTTTTATGAAAAAAATCAAGACGAGAGATTTATGTCTGTGCGCGGTGTTCGCGGCGCTCACGGCGGTGGGAGCGTTTATAAAAATTCCGGTTCCCGTCTGCCCGTTTACCCTGCAGCTGCTGTTTACAACGCTTGCAGGACTGCTTATCGGCAAAAAGCTCGGCGCGCTGAGTGTTGCAATTTATGTTATCATCGGCTTGCTGGGCGTTCCGGTATTCACACAGGGCGGAGGCTTCGGATATGTATTGCAGCCTACCTTCGGATATCTCGTCGGCTATATTGCGGGAAGCTTTGTTACCGGAGCGATCGCTGGGGAGGATAAGGAGCCGAAGCTTTTAAGACTGCTCCTCGCGTCACTCGCCGGACTTCTTGTGGTTTATCTTTTCGGTATGGTTTATCTTTATATCATATGCAATTATGTACTTGGTTCGCCGTATACTGTAGGCGCCGTTGTGCTTTACTGCTTTGTGTTCGCGGTTCCGGGAGATATTGTGCTTTGCGCGGTCGCTTCGGTTATTGCCAAAAGAGTTATTCCGGCGCTCAGAAAATCCGATTATGAAAGGAACTGAAAAATGGCTAAGGGAATATTTGTTACGGGTACAGGCACGGACATAGGCAAGACCTATGTTACCGCCCTTGCTGTTAAAAAGCTGCGTGACTGCGGCATTGACGCGGGCTACTATAAGGCTGCTCTTTCCGGCGCAGAGGAGGAAAACGGTGTGCTTATTCCGGGTGATGCAAAGCATGTGTGCGATGTTGCCGGCATAGACGTAAACCCGTCAGACTGCGTATCATATATCTATAAAAACGCGTATTCTCCGCATCTTGCGGCTCTTATTGAGGGCAATCCCGTTGAGATGGAGGTCGTTAAGCGGGATTTTGCAAATGCCGCAAAGAATTACGAATATATCACCGTTGAGGGCAGCGGCGGCATAATCTGCCCTATACGCTATGATAAGAAAATTATGCTCGAGGATATTGTAAAAGAGCTGAAGCTCCCGACACTGCTTATTGCGGACGCGGGACTCGGCACAATAAATTCCGTGGTTCTGACGGTATTCTATATGAGAGAGCGCGGAATGAAGGTAAACGGTATCATCTTCAACAGCTTTGTAGACGGCGATACAATAATGGAGGACAACGTTAAGATGGTTGAGGAAATGACCGGCATCAAGGTTATCGCTAAGGTGCATAGGGGCGATACGGAGCTTGATATTGACGGGAATATTCTTAAGAGTATGTATGAGGAGGTACAGCGATGATATGGTATCCGTATGAGCAGATGAAAACCATGAAAGCGCCCTATAAAATAGTTGACGCGGAGGGCGTTTATTTATATACTGAGGACGCGAAGCTGATCGATTCGGTTTCGTCATGGTGGAGCGTTATTCACGGCTATAAAAATCCGGCGCTCAACGAGGCGATTATTGAGCAGACAAAGAAATTTGCGCATGTAATGCTCGGAGGGCTCACTCATGACCCGGTGCAGAAGCTTTCTGATAAGCTTGCACAGTGGCTGCCGGGTGATCTTGACTACTGTTTTTTCTCGGATTCGGGAAGCGTGGGCGTTGAGGTAAGCCTTAAAATGGCTTTGCAGTATTATGTCAATAAGGGTGACTTAAAGCGCACAAAGGTACTGGCGCTCACCCACGCATACCACGGCGACACCTTCAAGGCTATGGAGGTTGGCGATGACGAGGATTATCACTTTATCCTTGAGGCGTACGGCGAGAAGAAGGATTGTATACATATCCCCACAGAAATTGCGGCTCTCGAGGCGGCATTCAGAAAATATCATGAGGAGCTGAACTGCTTTATAGTTGAGCCGCTTCTGCAGGGAGCGGGCGGCATGAGAATGTATGATGCTTCGTTTTTGCAGCGTGCAAGGGAGCTTTGCGACGAGTACGGTGTTCTGCTGATATTTGACGAGGTCGCGACAGGCTTCGGAAGAACGGGTAACCGCTTTGTTGCAGACCTTGTTCTGCCGGATATTCTTGTTCTGGGAAAGGCGCTTACAGGCGGATATATCGGTCACGCGGTTACGGTTGCAAATCATAAGGTGTTTGAGGGCTTCTATGCCGACGCGCCGGAAAAGGCGCTTATGCACGGGCCGACATTTATGGGTAACGCTCTTGCGTGCAGCGTTGCGCTCAAATCGATCGAGCTTTTTGAAAACGGAAATTATATGGAGCGTATAAAGCATATAGAAGAGGTCACAAAATGTGAAATGGAGGGCTTTAGTGACCCGAGAATAAAGGAAGTGCGCTGGATGGGCGGCTGTGTTTGTATTGAGGTGTATGACAGTCGCGATATTAAGGGGTATCAGCAGTTTGCCTATGAACGCGGTGTGTTCTCACGTCCGTTCCTCAACTATATGTATGCAATGGTTCCGTATGTCATTGAAGATGAGCAGCTTGTTAAGGTGCTTCGCACAATGAAAGAATGGTTTCGAAAATGTTCGGAGATATAAATTTTTTCGGACTTTGACGAACAGTAAATCCTTCCCCCGTATCCATATATTTTGCATTTACAAACGATGCATAAAGCTGTATAATATAACTGCGGCTTGTTAAAACAGCACAGACGAGCCGCGCTGTATATCAACGGAATGAAGGGAGAATAGGTTTTATGAAAAAAATAACTACACTGTTGATAGCTGCGGGACTCATAGCATGCTCAGGCTCCGCTATGGCAAAGACCGCGGTTATAACAATTCCGGTGAACGGCTCATGCTTTACGGTAAACGGACAGATAGTTCAGTCCGACGGCTGTATAACAAAGGACGATATTGATAAGCTTATCGGCTCATTCGGCTTCGGATGTATAAACGGAGAGAACAAGCCGGGCAGCGATGATGAGGAGCTGCCGGAGATCCCACAGGAAACAGAAGCGCCTGCGGAAACAGAGGAACCGCAGGAAACGGCAGCGCCGGAGCAGACAGATGCCCCAACAGAAACGTCTGCGCCGACAGAAACCGAAGCGCCTGTGGTACCGACAGAAATGCCGACAGCGGCTCCGACTGAAACACCGGCGCCTCAGGCTCCGTCATCGGTAAGCGCGCTTGAAAAAGAGGTTTTTGAGCTGGTAAACAAGGAGCGTGCGGCAAACGGTCTGCACAGCCTCACATGGGCGGATGATATTGCAGCGGTTGCGCGCGCTCACAGTCAGGACATGATCGACAACAACTATTTCAGCCACACAAATCTCAGCGGCGAATCACCGTTTGACCGTCTGCGCAAGGCCGGAATAAGCTACACCGCGGCGGCGGAGAACATCGCATACGGCCAGAGGACCCCACAGGCGGTTATGGACGCATGGATGAACTCCTCGGGACATCGCGCAAATATCCTTAACTCAAGGGTAAAGGAGATAGGCGTAGGCGCGGCTAAGGCTTCAAACGGCACCATTTACTGGACACAGGTGTTTGCGGCAAGATAAATTAAACACATGAAAAATAAATAATAAACAGGAAAACATCATTTGATACATATTATATTTATATTCTGTTGATATATATATAGCTTGCATTAAGTACCCTGTATTTTAATCGTACTTAATGCAAGCGGTTAAGACCTCTTTTGACTAAGTTTTCTTCATTGCATTGACTATAGAAAACTTAGTCAAAAGCATACAGTAAAACAGAAGGAATGCGGCGGGGATTACGGCCTGCCGCGCTCCTTCTTTTTTTGTGTACAATTTATCCGTACAAATGAGGCTTTACATGATTTTGGTATAAAATGCACAAAAAATCGGTGATAAGTTATACATTATTCATTATTTAAAAATGTCGAAAATAATGATATAATATATAGTAATACAGTTCTGTAAAGGAGGAACATAGAATGTATCAGAAACCTGTAATTCCGTTTAAGGGAACGAAGGCGCAGGAAGCGGAGCTGAGGGAATTTATTGAGCTGGAAAAGGTTCAGCCCGGAGCTCTGATGCCTGTATTGCAGAAGGCGCAGGAAATTTATGGCTACCTGCCCATCGAGGTGCAGAAAATAATTGCGGAGGAGCTTGGTATTTCATTAAGCGAGGTCTATGGCGTTGCGACATTTTATTCGCAGTTCTCGCTCAATCCCAAGGGCGACCACCGCATAAGCATTTGTCTCGGAACCGCGTGCTATGTAAAGGGCGCGGACAAGATTCTTGAGGGGCTTGAAAAGAGTCTCGGTATAAAGTGCGGAGAATGCACGCCGGACGGTGTGTTTTCGCTGGATTCCTGCCGCTGTGTGGGAGCCTGCGGACTGGCGCCGGTCATGATGGTTGACGATGATGTATACGGCAGAATGACGGTCGATCAGATTGACGGGATATTGCAGAAATACACGAAGAAGCGCAGAAAGTAAAGGAGGGACATGAATGCTTACCGTTGAAGAATTAAATAAAATTCGTGACAGCAAAAAGAACATAGTTTCCATGCGAAACGAGCATGCCGAGAATAATTCCGGCTACAAGTATCAGGTACTTGTGTGCGGCGGAACAGGATGTCATTCCTCGGGCAGCCGGAAGGTCATTGACGCGCTTGAGGACGAGATTGCAAGGCATCAGCTTGAAAAGGATGTTAAAATCGTAAGAACCGGCTGCTTCGGCTTGTGCTCGCTGGGACCTATTATGATCGTGTATCCGGAGGGCGCGTTCTACGCGAGGGTACAGCCGGAGGAAATACATGAAATAGTTGAGGAGCATCTCATAAACGGCAATGTTGTAAAGAAATATCTTTATGAGAGCACCGTATGCGATGACGGAACCGTAAAATCTCTGCAGGAAACGGATTTCTACAAGAAGCAGTTAAGAGTTGCGCTTAAAAACTGCGGTGTAATCGATCCGGAGGATATTGAGGAATACATAGCGACCGACGGCTATCAGGCGCTTGCAAAGGTGCTTACTACAATGACGCCGGACGATGTTATACAGGTTATGCTCGATTCGGGACTGAGAGGCCGCGGCGGCGGCGGCTTCCCGACAGGACGCAAATGGGCGTTTGCCAAGGCGTCGGAGAGCGACCAGAAATATGTGTGCTGCAATGCCGATGAGGGCGACCCGGGCGCGTTTATGGACCGCTCAATTCTTGAGGGCGACCCGCACACGGTGCTTGAGGCGATGGCTATCGCGGGCTACACTATAGGCGCGAATAAGGGCTATATCTATGTCCGCGCCGAATACCCTGTCGCTGTTCACCGTCTTGATGTGGCGATTGAGCAGGCGAGAGAATACGGACTTTTGGGCGAGGGAATTTTCGGAACGGACTTCTCCTTTGATATTGAGCTGCGACTGGGCGCGGGAGCGTTCGTCTGCGGTGAGGAAACGGCGCTTATGACCTCGATTGAGGGTCACAGAGGCGAGCCGAGACCGCGTCCGCCGTTCCCGGCAGTAAAGGGTCTTTTCGGAAAGCCGACTATTTTAAATAACGTTGAAACCTACGCGAATGTGTGTAAGATAATTTTGAACGGTCCCGAATGGTTCGCGTCAATGGGAACGGAGACCTCAAAGGGAACAAAGGTTTTCGCACTCGGCGGAAAGATCACAAACGTAGGTCTTGTTGAGGTTCCAATGGGAACGACCCTGCGCGAGATCGTAGAGGAGATCGGCGGCGGTGTGCCTAACGGAAAGAAGTTCAAGGCGGCGCAGACGGGCGGCCCGTCAGGCGGATGTATTCCGGCATGCCACATTGATGTGCCGATTGATTACGATAACCTCATAAAGCTCGGCTCAATGATGGGCTCCGGCGGTCTTATCGTAATGGATGAGGACACCTGTATGGTTGACATCGCAAAGTTCTTCCTTGAATTTACGGTAGACGAGTCCTGCGGAAAGTGTACTCCGTGCCGTATAGGTACAAGACGATTGTATCAGTTTATAGAGAAGATCACAAACGGAGAGGGCGAGCCGGAGGATCTGGATAAGATCAAGGAGCTGTGCAAGCATATGCAGTCAACCTCGCTGTGCGCCCTCGGTCAGACAACTCCGAATCCGGTTATTTCAACAATGCGCTACTTTGCCGATGAATATATCGCCCATGTTAAGGACAAAACCTGTCCCGCGGGAGTATGTAAGAATCTGCTTTCATATGAAATTGTGCCGAATCTCTGCAAGGGCTGCACGCTCTGCGCGCGCAACTGTCCGGCGGACGCGATTTCGGGCAGCGTGAAGCAGCCGCATAAGATTGACAGGAAGAAGTGTATAAAGTGCGGCTTATGTATGCGCAACTGTAAGTTCGGCGCTATTATCAAGAAGTAACGGGAGGAATTATTGTTATGGTAACTTTGAAAATAAACGGTATCAGCGTTACGGTACCGGAGGATTATACCATCCTTCAGGCGGCGAAGGAGATTAATATTGAAATTCCTTCTCTGTGCTATCTGAAGGATATTAACTGTATCGGCTCATGCCGCGTCTGCGTGGTGGAGGTTGTGGAGCGCGGAAGAAGCCGCCTTGTGGCATCCTGCGTTTATCCGGTTGCCGAGGGTATGGAGGTTTACACAAACACAGCCGCCGTAAGAACCTCGCGCCGCACCACAATCGAGCTGATTCTTTCAACGCATCACAAAAAGTGTCTGTCCTGCGTGAGGGGAAACAACTGCGAGCTGCAGAAGCTTGCCTTTGACTACGGCGTTGACGAGGACAGATTTGCGCAGGAGGAGATCAAGTACGAGATTGACGACAAATCTCCGTATATCATCCGCGACAACAACAAATGTATTCTCTGCCGCCGATGCACAGCAGTCTGCAACAAGATTCAGACAGTGGGCGCGATAGGCGAGATAGGCAGAGGCTATAAGGTACATATCGACTGCGCCTTTGAAAAGAGCTTAAATGATGCTGCGTGTGTCGGCTGCGGTCAGTGTATCGTAGCGTGTCCTGTAGGCGCGCTCAACGAAAAGAGCAATATTGACGAGGTATGGGACGCGATCGCAGATCCGAAAAAGACGGTCGTGGTATTTACCGCTCCGTCAATCAGGGCAACCCTGGGCGAGTGCTTTGATATGCCTGTAGGAACAAATGTAGAGGGTAAAATGATTGCGGCAATACGCAGACTCGGCGTTGACGGCGTGTTCAATATGGATGTTACCGCCGATCTCACGATCATGGAGGAGGCAACGGAGCTTCTGGAGCGTATAGAGCATAAGGCTGTGCTGCCGATGTTTACAAGCTGCTGTCCGGGCTGGATCAAGTTTGTTGAGCATTTTTATCCTGAATTTATCCCGAATCTATCCACCTGCAAATCTCCGCAGCAGATGTTCGGCGCGGTATTAAAGACATATTATGCTCAGAAGATGGGAATAGACCCGAAGGATTTATTTGTTGTCAGCGTAATTCCGTGTACGGCAAAGAAATTCGAGTGCTCAAGGGAGGAGCAGAACGCGTTTGATTACAATGACGTTGACGTGTCGCTTACGACCCGTGAGCTTTCAAAGATGATCAAGGGCGCGGGACTTAAATTCACCGACCTCAAGGATGAGAAATTTGACGATCCGTTTGAGATCGCAACCGGCGCGGGCGCAATTTTCGGCGCAACCGGCGGCGTAATGGAGGCGGCGCTCAGAACCGCGGCGGATGTTCTTGACGGCGAATCGACCAAGCTTGAATTTAAAGAGGTAAGAGGCACGGAGGGCATTAAGGAAGCGAGCTACACTCTCGGCGGTCAGAAGCTCAAGGTCGCGGTAGCATCGGGTCTTGGCAATGCGAGAAAGCTCCTCGAGGCGATAAAGAGCGGCGAGAAGGAGTATCACTTTGTTGAGATCATGGCATGTCCGGGTGGCTGCGTAAACGGCGGCGGTCAGCCTGTTCAGGGCGACAGTGTGAGAAACTACGTTGACCTTAAGTCGCTGCGTGCAAAGGCTCTGTATAATGCTGACAGAAAGCTTAAATACAGAAAGTCGCATCTCAATCCGGTTGTAAAGATGCTCTATGACGAGTATTTCGACGCTCCCGGAAAGCACCGCGCTCACCGTCTGCTCCATACTCATTATGTACAGAGAAGCAAGCATTAAATAAATTAAACAGGGTGTTCACAAGCAGCGTTCTGAACACCCTGTTTTGATAATATATGAAAGTCAGGTGACTATATAGCTTGCATTAAGTACCCTGTATTTTAATCGTACTTAATGCAAGCGGTTAAGACCTCTTTTGACTAAGTTTTCTTCATTGCATTGACTATAGAAAACTTAGTCAAAAGCATATAGAAAGAGAGCGATTTTTAACCGATGATAGAGAATAAAATACGAAATTATATTAAAGGTCAAAAGGAAAATATTATAAAAGACCTGATTAGGCTTATAAAAATTCCGAGCATATCAAATCCCGGAGATTCGGTTTACCCTTTTGGACAGGAATGCCGCAATGTACTTGATTTATATGCTGAGATTGCGGAAGAGCACGGGTTGAAATCGAAAGTATTTGATTATGCCTGTGCGGCTGTAGGAATAACAGATGATGCTTTATTGAGTCCGGCGGCGGCTGTCGGGATATGGAGTCATGCTGATGTTGTACCTGTAGGCAGCGGCTGGACATATCCGCCGTTTGAGGGAGTATATAAAAACGGACTTGTCATAGGGCGCGGCGCGCAGGATAATAAATGCTCCGCTATAGCCGGTCTCTATATTCTTGAATGTATACGCGAGATGAAAATACCGCTTCAAGGTCATTATCTGTGGTATGCAGGATGCAGCGAGGAGTGCGGTATGCAGGATATTGACCTTTATCTTGAAAAGTATCCTGCTCCAAAAATAAATCTTATTGCTGACTGCGGTTTTCCTGTTTGTATCGGAGAAAAGACAATCGCGGCGCGTGATAAGAGCAATCCGGCAGTAAAATGCCTTACTGATACATATAACAGAATAACAGGCGAAAATTCTGAGCCGTATTCTATCAGTGGCAGCACCTATGCTTCAAAGCTGCCGAACGCTTATCCATACGGTATAATTTTAGGGCATAAGGACGGAATTAAAAAGTATATGCCACCGGGACATGGCGATTATCATCAGCCTGATGAGGCGGTCGAGATTGATAAGCTGCTTGAAGCTATGGTTATTTATATAATAAGTATTATTGCATTGGATAAGGAGATAATTAAATATGAATAAGAGAGAAAGAGTAATAGCGGCGTTGGAAAACCGCGAGCCGGATCATGTTCCGGTGGGTTTCTGGTATCATTTCCCGGAGGATAAGCAGACGGGAAAGGCATGTATTGACGCGCATCTTGATTTTTACAGGAAAACAGGGCAGGACTTTATAAAAATAATGTGCGACGGGTATTTTGGTTATCCAAGCAATACTGTGATAAATATGAAGAATGTATCCGATTTGTACGAAATGAAGCCTCTCGGCGCAAAACATCCGTTTATCCGTGAACAGGTTGAGCGGGCAAAGGCAATTACAAGCGCTGTAAGTGAGGAGTGCTGCGTGTTCTATAATGTGTTTTGTCCGTTATCGTATTTCCGTTTGCAGATTGACTGGGATAATATGATGAGGTGCATAAAGGAAGATAAAGAAGCGGTGAAATATGCGTGCAGTGTGATTGCTGAGGATGCGGTTACACTTGTGGAGGCTCTTATAAATGAAGCAGGGTGCGACGGCATTTATTATTGTGTACAGAATGCCGAGTATTTCCGATTCACCGCGGAGGAATACCGGGAGATAGTTAAGCCATATGATTTAAAGGTACTTGATTATGCCAACAGCATCAGTAAATATAATATTCTCCACTGCTGCGGCTGGAGCGGCGATAAAAACAGAGTGGAGGTATGGAAGGATTATAAGGCTGCCGCGGTCAATTGGGCAATATATGTTGAAGATATGGATTTATGTGAGGGCAGGAGCTTTTTCAGCGCAGACTGCGTACTGGGAGGCTTTGATAACAGAAAGAGCGGGGTGCTCTACAGCGGTACTAATGATGAAATAAAGAAAGAAACAAAGCGCATTATTCAGACTGCCGGAAAGCGCGGCACAATATTGGGAGCGGATTGTACATTGCCCAATGATATTGATCTTGAGAGAATACGGTGCGTGGTTGATACGGTAAGGAAGGATTTTTAAACCGGCTCAGAAACAGAACAGGAGGCGAAAATATACTTGTGTACATTTTAGCGGCGCTGATTCTGCCGGACAGTATATGAGCGGAGAATGAAAATGCCGTTTATTTATTAAAAAAACAGCATGCATTAAGTATTATTAAAATACGAAGTACTTAATGCATGCTAATAGCAGCGTCCGCATTATTTCCTTAAAGCTGAGTACATGTATCTGGGTACATGTCCTTGCTTTGTATATACCGACTTGTTGCCGTTAATCGCAAAGGCGATGATGCATGCGACAGCAATATATATTGTCGAGCTTATGCCGAACATTTCTATGCCTATAAACATCGGCGCAAGGAGCGTGTTTGTCGCGCTGCTGTATACGGCGGTACAGCCCATAACGACCGTCAGCTCAAAGGGAAGTCCCGTAAGCTGCGCCATGACCGCGCCCAGCGATGCGCCGATTGCCATAATCGGCATCATTTCTCCGCCGGAAAAGCCTATGATGATACAGGCGATCGTAAACACAAACTTTATTATGAAATCGTAGTAATGTGTTGTATGTGTCAGCAGAAGCTCCGAAAGCATTGACGAGCCTGTGCCGCAGTAACGACCGTGGGATACGAATATAAGCAGAACCGCCATTATGCTGCCGCCGATAAGGATTCCTATGTAACGGTTTTTAACCTTACTGTCATAAAGACTGTGCGCTCTGTGCAGCGCGACCGCAAACAATCTGCCTGCGATACCGAAAACGATTGAGCATACCACAATCAGAAACGCGACCTTCGGAGTGATTGCAACAGTATAGGATACTGTGTGGCTGAAGGCGGCAAGACCGCAGACCTTTGATATGTAGTAAGCGGTGTATGCGCCGATGAGCGCGGGGATGAGCGCCTGATAGAACAGCACTCCCGCGGCGGAAAATTCAAGCGCGAAAAACAGTCCGCCCAAGGGGGTCTGAAAAAGTCCGGCAACCGCCGCGCTTACGCCTGTGACAAGCAAAATACGGTTGTACTTGCGAACTCTGAAGATACGCGACATATAATCGCCAATCGCCGCGCCGCAGGTCGCAACCGTTCCCTCCTTGCCGGTGCTCGCTCCGAAGAGCAGCATTATGGCGTTTGAAACCAGCTTCAGCAGAACATATCCGTCAGGATAACTGCCAAGCTTCTGCGCGTGACCGAAATCCTTTATCTCTCCCTTATCGCTCACCTCTCCCATATTATAGGCGATCGCAAGGTTAAGCCCCTGCTCTGAGTTCGGACTGAAGCGCTTATAGAGAAATATGATCACAACGCCGGCAAGCCCCAGAAAGGGGACAAGCGCAACATAGTGCTCCGCGCGAAATTCCTCTATAAATTCAAGCGCTCTGCCGAAAAAGCCCGAGATAAAGCCAAGCTGCGCGCCTATTAATACCGCTAGCACGGAGCAGATAAATATTTCTCTTACTTTGCTTGTTCTGAATTTGTCAATATATGTTTTTATATTCATTTTTCCAGCATCTTCTTTAAATATTGTCCTGTGTATGAGTTTTCATTTTCCGCGACCTCCTCAGGGGTTCCCTTTGCAACGACTGTGCCGCCGCCGTCTCCGCCCTCGGGACCGAGGTCTATGATATAATCGGCGGTCTTGATGACGTCGAGATTATGCTCAATTACTATAACCGTGTTTCCGCCCTCAACAAGCCTGTTAAGAACCTCAATAAGCTTTTGCACGTCTGCGGAATGAAGTCCGGTTGTCGGCTCGTCAAGAATATATACCGTCTTTCCTGTCGGGCGGCGGGAAAGCTCCGTTGCAAGCTTTACTCTCTGCGCTTCTCCGCCGGAAAGCTGCGTTGAGCTTTGTCCGAGCTTTACATATCCCAGACCGACCTCCTGTATGGTTTCAAGCCGTCTTTTGATTTTCGGAATGTTGGCGAAGAACTCAACCGCCTCGTCAACCGTCATTTCAAGAACATCATAGATCGATTTGCCCTTGTATTTGACCTCGAGAGTTTCTCTGTTATATCTCTTGCCCTTGCAGACCTCGCAGGGAACATATACATCTGAAAGAAAGTTCATCTCGATCTTAACGATACCGTCACCGGAGCACGCCTCGCAGCGTCCGCCCTTTACATTGAAGCTGAAGCGGCTTGCCTTGTAGCCGCGGATCTTTGACTCGTTTGTCTGCGCGAACACCTCGCGGATATCATTGAAAAGATTTGTATAGGTCGCCGGATTTGAGCGCGGAGTTCTTCCGATTGGGCTTTGGTCAATGTCTATTACCTTGTCAAGAACCTCAGTTCCGAGAATTTCCTTATGCTGTCCCGGCTTTGTGTGCGCGCGGTTTAAGGTGTGGGCAAGGCTCTTGTACAGAATTTCGTTTACAAGAGAGCTTTTGCCCGAGCCGGAAACACCCGTTACGCAGGTGAATACGCCTGTCGGGAATTTTACGTTTATATTTTTAAGATTGTTTTCCTTTGCGCCCTTAACGGTTATCCAACCGGTCGGCTCGCGTCGCTCCGAGGGAATCTCGATTTTCAGCTCACCGCTGAGGTACTTGCCCGTCAGTGACCGCGGACACTTCATAAGCTCCTGCGCTGTGCCCGTTCCGACTATTTCGCCGCCGTTTATTCCGGCAGCCGGACCGACGTCAACGATATAATCCGCCGCCATCATGGTGTCGGTGTCGTGCTCAACCACAATCACAGTGTTGCCCAAGTCGCGCAGATGAAGCAGTGTGCTGATAAGCCTTGTGTTATCCCTCTGGTGCAGTCCGATGCTCGGCTCGTCAAGAATATAGAGAACACCCGTAAGACCGGAGCCTATCTGGGTCGCAAGTCTTATTCTCTGCGCCTCGCCGCCGGAAAGCGTTCCTGAGGAACGGGAAAGAGTGAGGTATTCAAGACCGACATCAAGCAAAAATTGCAGCCGCGCCTTGATTTCCTTTATGATCTGCTTTGCGATCATCGTTTCGCGCTCGGTAAATTCAAGGCTGTTCACAAATGCCATTTCATCCTTAACGCTCATGCAGGTAAATTCATAGATATTTTTTCCGCCTACCGTAACGCTGAGCATATCATCGTTAAGCCTTGCACCCTTGCACTTCGGACAGCGTATATCGTTCATATAGCGCCCTATATCGGATCTTGCGTACTCTGATGTAGGCTTATCGTATCGGCGCTGGAGGTTTGTTATAACCCCCTCAAACGGCATTTCATAGGAGCCGCTTCCGTAGGCGCGGTTGTATTTAAGCGTGAGCTTTTCCTCGCCTGTGCCGTAGAGCAGAGCATCCTTTGCCTCCTCGGGTATATCCTTGTAGGGGGTGCTTATGTCAAAGCCGTAGGTGTCCGCAATCGCGTTGTAATACATATAGGCAACGCTTGACGGATCGTCATAGTTATTCCAGCCGCTGCAGCGTATAGCGCCCTCTAAAATTCCAACCTCGGGATTTACGACAACAAGGTCGGGGTCAATTTTCAGAAGAACTCCGAGACCGTCACAGTTCGGACACGCGCCGAACGGGTTGTTGAACGAGAACATTCTCGGCTCCGGCTCCGGCAGGCTGATGCCGCAGTCGTCGCAGGCATAGCTCTGTGAAAAACGCATGGTTTCGCCGCCAACGACCTCTACCATAACTATGTCGCCGCTGAGCTTGAAGGCGGTTTCGATCGAGTCGCCCAGACGCAGCTCTATATCCGGCTTTACCGCAAGACGGTCAATAACTATTTCTATATTGTGCTTGAAGGTCTTTTTCAGTGTCGGCGGCTCGTTCACGTCATACATTTCGCCGTCAACCCTCATACGCACATAGCCGCTCTTTTTCGCGGATTCAAAAATGTTCTTATGCTCGCCCTTTTTTGCTGTGACCACAGGCGCGAGAATCTGTATTCTTGAACGCTCCGGCAGCTCCATTATGCGGTCAACGATCTGGTCGACCGTCTGCCGCTTTACCTCCTTGCCGCATTTCGGGCAGTGGGGGATACCCACCCGCGCGTAAAGCAGACGGAGATAGTCGTAAATCTCCGTTACGGTTCCCACGGTTGAACGCGGGTTCTTTGAGGTGGTTTTCTGGTCAATACTGATTGCCGGTGAAAGTCCCTCGATATAGTCCACATCAGGCTTGTCCATCTGCCCTAAGAACATTCTCGCATAGGAGGAAAGCGACTCAACATATCGTCTTTGTCCCTCCGCATAGATTGTGTCGAACGCAAGCGAGCTTTTGCCCGAGCCTGAAAGTCCTGTAAGGACCACCAGCTTATCCCTAGGTATATTTATGGAAATGTTTTTTAAATTGTGCACGCGTGCACCCTGAATTTTAATTTCTCCGTTTAACATTTGCTGCCTTCCTTGTTTAATTCAAATAGTATGATTGGGTATCCGATTTTCTCTGTATTATAGAGCTTTTTTCATCGATGATCCGCTGAATGTCCGCATACATTGCATTTTCAAAAAGCATCTGCACAAACGGATCGGCGGCATAGACCGCTCTTGCCGTAGTGGTTATTTCAAGCCTGTCCGATTCGGGAAATTCCCGTATATCGACAATTTCACATTGCAGCCCCAAGGTTTCAAACACAACGCGCTCCGCCTCGTCAAAATCCTCCTGCGGCGCGTTTGAGTCGCTGAAGCATATAAATTCCGTGACCTCCTCCTCGTACATATACAGTACAGGGGTAAGGATCCTTTCGGTTATAATATCCACGGCTGTTTTTAATTCTGTTTCATTTATCATAAATCAAATTCCTTTTCAATTCGTCTTATCTGATCGCGGTATTCCGCAGCCTTCTCAAATTCAAGCTTCTCTGCAGCGTCAAGCATAAGCTTTTCAAGCTCGGCGATCTGCTTCTTAAAGTCGATAGCGGCGCTCTTGCCGCTCTGCTCCTCAACCGCCTGCATAGGCTCCAGAATTTCGCGTATATCCTTACGGATAGTTGTCGGCACAATGCCGTGCTCCTCGTTGAACTTCATCTGCAGATCACGTCTGCGGCGGGTCTCGCTTATTGCGCGGCTCATTGAGCCGGTTATTGTATCGCCGTACATTATTACCCGTCCGTCGGCATTACGCGCGGCGCGGCCTATCGTCTGTATCAGAGACATCTCGCTTCTCAGAAAGCCCTCCTTGTCCGCATCAAGTATAGCCACAAGCGCGACCTCAGGAATATCAAGTCCCTCACGCAGCAGGTTGATTCCGACAAGAACGTCATAGACGCCTATGCGCAGATCCTTTATGATTTCGGTACGCTCAATTGTCTTTATCTCAGAGTGCATGTATGTTACCTTGATGCCGATTTCTTTAAGGTAAGCCGTGAGATCCTCCGCCATCTTCTTTGTAAGCGTTGTTACAAGGGTGCGATACCCCTTTTCAGTCACCTTGTTTATTTCACCGATAAGATCGTCTATCTGGTGCTCGGTGGGACGTACCTCAATAACCGGATCAAGCAGCCCCGTAGGACGTATTACCTGCTCGGCTACAACCGTTGAATGCTCCTTTTCGTAATCCGCGGGCGTGGCGCTCGTGAAAATCACCTGATTAAGATGCTGTTCAAACTCCGGGAATTTCAGCG
>JBJEIW010000208.1:0-7003 GCA_051877435.1 Candidatus Ornithomonoglobus sp. | reverse complement strand
GGTTCTGCGCTGCTCTCTCCAACAAATATCAGCGGAATATAATAACCTGTTTCGACCACTATATCGGTGTTAGAGCCGCAAAGCTCCGAGCCTTCGCGGTATTTTCCGTAATACTCGTCAATAATTCCGACAACGGTACATCATGTTTCATTCAGAATTATCAAGATTTGACAAAATGTGCGCTGTAAAGCCACAAAAACGGCTTTCTGTTAAAAACGGATAGCCAAAATTAGCAAACTATTTCAAGCCTTTTCAGAAAATTTATGGACAAATTATGGACACAAAAACTTAAGTTTTGACAAGCTACTTGACACACCCTACGCTGTCCAATCTTGTCCATACCTTACCATCGAATATCAAATCGGAGCAGACAAACATCTGCTCCCTTTTTATATATATCGGTAATCCCCCCGCTCCGGGGATTATATACCTCCTACTCCGGTGGGCAGTTTTCCGTCTGCCCACCAATACGGTAAATAGCCGAAAGGCTTTTACATATATAAATCGGCAGACCGTTTTTTACTCCTTTTTAGCGGTCTGCCGATTCTCATAAAAAGGATTGCACTATTATAATATGGGAGGCTATTATGAACACACAGGACAAGAACAACCAGGCAGAGGCAGAACAGATATTCCTTGAAAGCTACATTGCTTTAACTGAGGTAGCTGCCGACCTTGTGGACACCGTCGAGGAACAGCGCAGAATTATCGACTTGCAGAGAGAACTCATCAAGACGCAGGGCGAGCTTATCAAGAGAGATAACGCTCTCATAAGTGTACTCCTTGCGGTATCTCCGCTATGCGAAAGTAAGGATCCCCTCGTCGAGGTGATCGACAAGCTGGTGGAGGTGTTCTGATAATGGAAGGAAAGAAACCTACGATTATCGCTGTTGCAAATCAGAAAGGCGGCGTCGGAAAAACCGTTACCGTGGTCAATCTTGCTGCGGCACTGGCAGAACTCGGCAATAAGGTTCTCTGTATTGACATCGACCCGCAGGGAAATTTAAGCGACTATCTCGGCTATGACTTTGACAACAATACTCATACCGTTGCTGACGTAATGAAAGGCACTTGCCGCCTGTCAAACTGTATCGTGTACAACGAGGCGGAGAATATCTACTATGTCCCCGCAGATATTACCCTTGCGACAGCAGACCTTTTCCTCGCTCAAACAATGTGCCGCGAACAGGTACTCCGTCATGCTATCGTCACCGATGAGGAAATTGACAAATTCGATTACATTCTGATTGATTGTCTGCCGTCACTCGGTATTCTTCTCACCAATGCGCTTGCTGTTGCGGACGGTGTGATTATCCCCGTGCAAATGCAGAAATTCGCACTCAACGGCATAGTGCAGTTTGAAGATATATTCAATCTCGTAAAGGAGAACATCAATCCTAAACTCCGTATTTTCGGCATACTTGAAACCATGACCGAGCGCACCGCTATGTCTAGGGATATAGACAAGGTGCTGAACAACCGGTATAACGACCTTGTTTTCGGAACGAAGATAAGCCGCCGTATCGAAGCTGCCAACAGCACCGCCGAGAGAATATCTCTTGTATCAAAGAAAAGCTCTACTATCGGCGATCAGTACAGGCAGCTTGCACAGGAAATACTTAATAAGGAGGCTGCGGCAAATGGCGTTTAATCTGGAACCAAGCGCAAACAGCGGTAAGCTGAACAGCGAAGGTTTTCTTTCTGAGAAAAGCGAAAAGCTCATACCGATTGACAAACTCCTTGAATGGGATAATCAGCCGTTCAAACCATACTCGGATGACGCGCTGCGTACTCTTGCAGCGTCTATCAGTACAAATGGTCTGCTTACACCCATTATCGTCAGACCGGAGGGCGATAAATACCGAATTATCGCAGGTCATAACCGTGCGCGAGCCTGCCGAATGCTCGGCTGGACGGATATAATGGCAGTAGTTAAGGACACAGACGAGATACACGCAAAGCTGATGATGCTGGATACAAACCTCTGTCAGCGGCAGGCTCTTTCCCCGTCTGAACTAATCAGAGCTTACAAGGCGCAGTATGAGGTGTTGTCTGAAATCGAGGGTAAAGGCTACGGCGTTCAAAAAATAATAGCGGAGCAGTACAATCTCAACCGTAAGACGATCTCAAAATATCTGAAATGCGCCAGTTTATCCGACGCGCTGCTTGAACTGCTTGACGAGGGACGATTATCGCTCCGCACCGCAGAGATATTTGTGGGGCTATCCGAGGGCAATCAATCTGTCCTTGCAGAGTGGCTTGCAGATAATCCCTCTTTTGAAATGAACGAGGACTATGCAAGGCAGATCGCCGAGCAGGACAGATACGGACTTGACGAAGAAACGATCAACGAAATAGTCTTTAAGAAAAAAACAAAGCAGACAGAAACACCTGCCGTCCCTATTCCCGTTGAGAATAACCAAAAGCAGGACACAGCTACGGCAGAGGAGAAAACAAAGTCTGTTTCTGAAAACGAAACGCCATGCAAGGAACAGCCGCCCGAAGAAACCTCGTCCGATACTCCGTCCGAGGACAAGCCGCAGGATACACCGCCTGCCCCGCCCCCTGCTGCTGATGAAAATTCTGCTGTTCCCGCTGCTGAACAGGATACAGAGGACGAGGAAAACTATGTTGTATCCTTTTCTCACGATGAGGTCAGTCAGACAATCGGAGAAATAGACAAGGACGAACTCGGCGAGTATTTCTGCTATTGCCTTCAGCGTGATGATATTATTGCCGAATGGCTTGACACCCGCAGACAGAACGATGAATGCAAGCAGTTGGAGAAAGGAGCGTCGCCGTATTGAGCGAAAAAAACAGCAAAGGTCTGTTTTCCGCCGAAATAAAGATTGAGGAACAGGAAACGCCTAAAATGAACGAGGCACAGCACAAGGCACTTAACCGCAAAATATTATTTCTTATCAGCTTGTTTGCCGGCTTTTCGCTGTTAAGCCTCTTTATGCGATTTCTCATGGACATCACCGGCTCATAGAGCCGTGATATATCCCATCTTTCCAACGGGCGCATATTCTCCCATCTATGCGCCCACATTTCCAGCCGACAGTATATGCAGGTGCAACTCCGGCAGGCTGGACCATACCCTACCGGCTCCCGACAGAAAACGGGAGCCTATTTTTGTTTTCAGCAGGAGGTATTACATGAGAGCAAACGCCGATATGCCAATCGTTATACGTCAGGGCGGGATAGTCACAGCCGACAGTGAGCGCAGAAACCATATTGTCAGAGAGCTTGTGCTTTCGGGTAAGCTGCAAGCGCTCACAGCGACAGAAATGGGTACATACCTTGAACTTATGCTCCGCGAATTTGACGCGACCATTCCGCTGACGACCTACAAAAACGAGGTAAAGGACGATTTCCGCTGCGGTATAGATGGTCTTATCGGAAAAAGATTTATCGTGCCTGCCGACAGATACGGCTACATCTTTGTAAATCTCAAAAAGTGGGATATATAGGAGGTGCAGCGCGGTGAACAAGTCAAACGACCAGATTATTCGCATCAAACACGAACGGCAGTATATGGTCATATCCAACTACTGCCTGTTCAACGAGCCGGAAATGTCGGGAAAGAGCAAGAATGTGCTATCCACAATGCTTGCCCTGCCCGACGGCTACAACATAACCATCAAGGGCATTTCCAGCTTTATGAAGGACGGTATATGCGCTATACGCAGCGCGATGGACGAGCTTGAGGAACACAAATACCTAAAGCGCCGAAAGCTGCGGGACGAGAAAGGCAGATTTTTCGGAGTGGAATACACCGTTTATGAATTACCCTACACCATGCTTGAGGGCGAGCAGACAGAGTATAAACTTGCCGCCAAGAAAGAAAAAGCTGTTTCTTCTGCTGCTCCGAAATGCGATTTTCCTAATACGGAAGCTCCGCATACGGAAAAACGCACACAATCATATACTGTTGAAAAAAATATTGTATTTATCAAATCTGTCGATGACAGAAAAGATATAGATACTGAAAAAGGAAATAACTGTATAGACAGCTTTGTTTCTACCGCGGAGGTTGAGCAGCAGATAAATGCAGACGAACTCAAACAGAAACTTGACGATAGGTTTGTCGATATGGTTGTTGGAATAATAACCACCTGCCGGAACGCTAATTCTGTCCGCATATCCGGGCGTGATATTCCAAAGGACGAGCTGCACAAGCGTTTTGCTGAAATAACCTATGATGACGTGATGAACACCGCCAATTCCGCACGGAAACGAAAGGCGGCGAATCCCAAAGCGTATATTCGTGCTATCCTTTTCAGCGGCAGTTATTCCCATGAGTATGACAGATACAATCCGGAAAACCGGATCAACGCATTTTACTCCGACTACGATACGCAGACATCATCAATCGACATTGACGGCATTTTAGCAGACATACGCGCTAAGTACCGACAACCCGAAGATGAACCGGAACAGCCGCCTTTCTGCGTTACGAACAATACGGGGCAATATACGCGGCAATTCAACTAACGGAGGTTTTTCATGGCTTTTTCTTTCAGAAATAAAGACGTGTACATAAATGCACAGAAAAGCGAGAACGCACCTGTTCCCGCTGCGGCAGCCCTCCCCGTTCAAACGGTTGTCCCCACCGAAACCGCTTTTGACGAGGAAATGCACACCCGTGAGGTGTCCTACGAGAGAGCAAGCGAAATTATTGCCGGAGGGACGGGCAGCGAACCTCCTATCGTGACATCTCCGTATATGTCAGCCGAGCAGGTAAACGAGTATGTTGCCGACGTGCTGAAAACATATTTTCCGCTGCCCTCAAAGCAGATAGCCGCCGAACGTATCACCCTCGGACACAATCGTCTATCGGTAAGCTACATGGCGGACGAGCAGCTTAAAGGACTTGCGTCGGATATGTATGCAAATAGCCTTCTGGAGCCTATTCTTGTTGTACCCATTGATTCCGGAAAGTTCGAAATCGTCGCCGGTTACAATCGTTTCAAGGCGGCAGAGGATATACTGCGCTGGGACGAGATACCCTGCAAAGTAGGTAATAGAGAAGTCCTTACCGACGAGGTGCAGAAGATGATCGCAGCAATAACAAATCTGTTCCGTGCGGACAGCATGACTTTCGGCGAACTGTTCCGTTCATACACAGCGTTGCAGCTTTACGAAACTCGTGAAAAACTGATTGCGCTTTTCCATCTTTCAGAGAGTGAGGTAAACAGGCTTGCCGAATTGTCCGTCCTCAACCCAGAACTCATGGAGTATGTGGGGAGCTGCATTGCGGCAGATATTGCCATAAAACTCCGTGAACTCTCAAACGAACAGCAGCGCGATCTCGCCCAGGCACTCAGCCGTAATCAGACCGAGATAACAGAATTGAAAGCTGCTAGGATATGCAGATACGCCAGCAAGAACACCTTGTCCGCACAGGGCTTGAATGACGTGCTGAATGGCTCGGTTGTGCCGCCTAAAGTCAATCTGTCCGGTGATTTTCGTTCCAGAACATTCGCCGGCTATGACGAATACGAAAGTGTGGAGATAACTATGGCGGCAATTACGGAATTTATGGAGGCGCACACAGATGATGAGATCAGACACACCATTTATCCGAACTTTTAAGATAATCAGCTCTGCGATAGTTATCGGCTCTTTTATTTCAGCCGTACTCTTTTTTTGGAGGTGAACTAAGTTGAGATTGACCGAGGTAGAATTATTCTACCAAGAGCTGCTGCCTACTCTACGCAAGCCCGACGTCTGGGAGCGTATGATGAAACAGATTTCTCCGTTCTGGCGGTTTGGCTCATTTTCGGAGGCTATGCTGCTTACGGAACAGAACCCTAAAGCAACAGCGGTAGCGACCTACGAACAATGGAACAAGATGGGCAGATATGTGAAAAAAGGCTCTTTGTCCACGATAGTATTCACGGGTATCAACGATACCAGCCCCAAATATCTTTTTGACATCTCGCAAACCTACGGCAGACCTATTCTGCCCAAGTGGAAGATGAACGAGCAATATTCCTCCGGCATTATATCCAGATACAACGCAGAAAATGGTGCAAATGTCACAAACCTTTCCGAATACATTCAGAAAAGTATTGACAAAAATATAATTAGGATATATAATTATAATGGTAAACTAACACCGCAGATGCAAAACGACCCTCGCATAGTGGAGTTGATTTGCCTTTCCGCACGGACGATATGCCTTAAACGGTGCAATATTTCCGAGGCGGACATGACGGAGGAATTCTCTATCGTTTCACAGATACGCAATGACGTGTCAATGATGGAGATAGGCAATTTGAGCCTTGCACTTGCGCAGGACGTTCTGCGTGAGATCGACAGGCAGATAAGGAGTATGGAGTATGAGCGAGATAAACAGAACGATAACGTTCGCGGATCAGGTATGCGAGATACCCTGCGAGGAGAAGAACGGAATGCTGTTTCCAAAGCTGAACAGCTACGGACGGGCGAATATGTCACCTCTCGCGCTGAAGGCGATGGACATGATGATGGAAATGGACAGCGCGGCACTGGAGTGCGTGAACATGAGCGGGCTGTACAGAACCATCTGGGAGCAGATAGCGAGGAAAGCCGAGGACAGCAGAATGGACAAGCTGAACGCGCTGAAAGCAGCGACAACACTCAGCGAGGACTATCAGACGCACGAGTCGCAGCTAACGATGATATACACACAGGCGCAGGCAGCGGCATGGGAAACGATACAGACGTGCGTGAGCTGGCTGATAGCGAAAGTGAGGGAAACAGCGACAATAGCGGAGATGAAAAATATTACCCTCTCCATGATGAACCCATAAGCGAAACCGATACAACCGAATATGACGAGGTGGACTTTACTGAACAAGAAAAGTCCACCTTTTCTGTTTCCGATGATGAGGAGGAATACGGACAACTCACACTTTTTTCAGACAAGCCCGATATTACGGACGCTGCCGAGCGTTTTGACGCTGCTGCGTTGCTGAAACAACTGCTTACGGAAACCGATAGAATTACCGGTCCC
>JBJEIW010000207.1:0-7082 GCA_051877435.1 Candidatus Ornithomonoglobus sp. | reverse complement strand
AAGAAAATTAAAGAAAATGGACGAATATCGTTCATACAAAGAGATAGGAGGTTATTTTTATGTTTAAAACATCAGTGAAATTGTCGGACGGCTCTGTAACAGAAATAAAGCCGGATATAGAGGGGACAGAAAGTATAAGGTATGCTGTTATCAAGTGTGAAGCTTTTGATTTTACAAAAGTAAAGTATATTGATATTTCTGTAAATAAAACTGAAATTAAAGCCGGAGATAATGGATTTTTCCTTTGCCCCGGAGGTTGGTGGAGAGCTAAGCTCCACGACAGTGCAATCGGATATTTTTTTGAACATTCGGATGCAGAATACATAAACTATGATCCGCATCTGTATGTTTTGGGGATAAATCATAATAACAAAGCTTATATTGCAATAGCATCGGGAATGAGAGAAATATCTCATCAGAGAATTGCTGTTGAAAATAATGAGTATAAATTTTCTTTCAGATTTGAAATTGACGAGGAAAAATTATATGAAGATATAAAGCTTGCGATACATGATCTTGAAGGTGATTTATCCTACAGTGCGATGGGAAGAGAATACAGAAAATATGTTTTGAACAACGGATTTGTAAGCATAAAGGACAGGCTGAATGAAAGCCTAAAATACGCGGCGGAATCAGTATGCATAAGAGTGAGATTGGGCTGGAAGCCGGTTCCATGCACTGTTCTTGAACAGACGGAGGAGAACGAGCCTCCCGTTCATGTTGCCTGTACTTTTAAGCAGGTTGAGGACTTAATGAGAGAATACAAAAAAGCAGGGATAGAAAAGGCGGAATTTTGTCTTGTTGGCTGGAACAAAGGTGGACATGACGGCAGATGGCCGCAGATATTGCCACCGGAGGAAACACTCGGCGGCAAAGAAGATTTATTGTCTCTTATAAAGACAGCAAAGGAGTTGGGCTATACCGTTTCCCCTCATACAAACAGTACCGATGCTTACACCTTGGCGAAAAATTTCGATTGGGATTTTGTGGCGCGTAAAAAAGACGGCTCGCCGAGTGTAGAAGCTGAAAGGTGGGGAGGAGGAAGAACCTACAATATTTGTCCCGCAAAATCACTGAAGCTTGCGTATGAAACATTACCGCCGGTGGCAGAGCTGGGATTTTACGGAGCGCATTATATAGATGTTATAACGGCAACACCACCGAGATATTGCTATAATCCTTCGCATATGGTAAACAGAAAAGAGGCTTGCGAATATTTTGATAAGCTTTTTGAATATTCAAGAGAGCTTTTCGGTACGGTAGGGTGTGAGGTTGGTATGGAGCATAGTATGAAAAAATGTGATTTCATACTTTACAGCACTATGGATAACGGCTTAAACAGAAAAGTGGAGGAATCGGATTTGTTCTCGGAATATGTTCCGTTTTGGCATATAGTATTCCACGGCATTGTTTTAAACAATCCTTATGCCGGTACGGTCAATGCCGTGCTGAACCGTAATCCCGATGCACTGCTGCGGTTGATAGAGCTTGGCGGCAGACCGGTAATCTATTACTATTCAAAATTCGTGTCCGACGGTACGGATTGGATGGGAGATATGGATTTCAGAACCGATACGGCGGAGGATGTGAAATCAGGAACGAAAGCGGCACTTAAAACAGTGAATATATATAACGAGATGAGTTACCTTCAATATGAGTTCATGGATAAGCATGAAAAAATAGGCGAAAATTGTTATCGCACAGTATATTCCGACGGAAGCGAAGTGACGGTGGACTATAATAATAAAACATACAGCTTAAAAAAGGGTAAATATTGATAAAAGTATGCAGTTACACGGTATAGTTCACAATATATTTCTGTTTATTTCTCTGTATGCCTTCGGAGAACAGCCGCACATCTTTTTAAAAGTGCCTGAAAAATGGCCCGGAGAATAAAAGCCGCATTTTTCGGCTATAACGCTTATGCTGTATGTCGTATTTAGCAAATACTCCTTTGCTTTCTCAAGCCGTACGTTGAGCAGATATTGATGAAGCGTAAATCCCGTATATTTAATCATGAGCCGGTTAAGATGGTACGGATGATAATTGACTGTTTCGGCAATATCAGTGTTAGTGATGTTGCCGAAATAGTTTTTTTGTATATAATCGATTACCGTGTCTATTTTATCCAGTACCGTCTGTGACGTGAAAAGGGCATTTTGCAGTATATCAATTACAGCATCTTTAAGCAGTGCCGAGCACCGCTCAATATAATACATTTCTCTTTTTTTATATACATTCGTTATGTTTTCAAGCTTATCTCTTAAGACGAATGCCTTGTCAATTTGGAGCGGGCAATTCAGAATATCGGCATCCTCAAAAAATATATTTTCTAACTTCATATTCTTTTTAAACCTATCGGCGGCAACGGGGGACAGGCTGTCTGATATATTTCTGTTGTTTTGTGTGTAGTCAAAATTAATAGAAATAAGCTTTACCGGTTTGTCAATATCGAATTTGTATACAGTTCCGCTCGGGAAAATGATTACACTGTCCTGCGAAAGCGTGTATTGCGTATCGTTTATAACAAGCTGCGCGCTGCCGTTGAGGACACAAAAAAGTCTGCAGTCACGGCTTGAGGTATTTGCCGTACCGGCAAAAAGACGTATTGCTGTTGCGAACCGTATAAAGGGATTTATCTCGTAGATTTTCATAGTATCACCATATGTTTGTTTTTTATAATTTTGAGTTTGTTTTATATATTCATTATATACCGATTATGTGATAAAATCAATAAGTAATATTAAGAATTGCGGTGATTTATCATGAAATTTTCTATAGGATACCAAATATGTAAAAATGATTTTTTTATAAATGAAATCATTAAAAATAAAAAATCGGTGGATGAGGTCTATTTTTCGTGGGGTGATTTTGCCAACGGGAGAAATATTCAGACTGTTCAGTCCGATTTCACTCCGTGGGAGGCACAGCAAAGGCAGACAGAGGATTTGACGCGGCTTCATGAAAACGGCGTAAAATTCAATCTGCTCTTTAACGGGAGCTGCTACGGCAGGGATAGTCTGTCACGAAGCTTTTTTAACAGAGTGGGGGGAACGGTGGATTATATCGTGACAAGGTTTAACCTTGCGTCTGTTACAACCACATCGCCGATAATTGCAAAATTCATAAAGGATAATTTTGAAAAAATAAAAACAAGAGCGTCTGTCAATATGGAAATAGGGACAGTTCAGGGAATGGATTATCTTAACGAATATTTTGACGGGTACTATATGAAAAGAGAATATAACCGCGATTTTGAAAGGATAAGGCTTTTAAAGCGGTGGTGTGATGACAACGGGAAAACGCTGCACATACTTGCAAACAGCGGCTGTCTGAACAATTGCTCGGCTCATGTTTTCCATGATAATCTTGTAGCGCATGAGGCAGAAATAGCCGCAATGGACAACTGCTACAGCTTTACGGGCATATGCCACAAATATCTTAAAAATCCCGAAAAAAGGGTGTCGCTTGTTCGCGATACAAGCTTTATAAGACCGGAGGACGTAAAGCTGTATGAGCCGTATTTTGATACGATTAAGCTTGCGACAAGGGTGTCGGACAGACCGATACAGATACTTAAAAGCTATATAGGCGGGCGGCACAGCGGCAACATTCTTGAAATTTTGGAGCCTAACCATGCCGGGAGAATATATCCCTATGTCATTGATAACGGCAGACTTAAAAATGATTATCTGTATTGTGATAAGAATTGCTCTTCATGCGGTAAGTGTGAGGAGAACTACCCTGATGCACAGCGAGTGTTTTATGTAAAGGACTATGAGAATACAGAACCGCTTTTCGAGGGTGAGGAAAGAAACGACCTTCCCGCAATAACGAAAGCGATAAATGCCGCGCTAAACTGCGGTGTCCCGGCAAGGGTAGAGTTTGAGCAGGGGAAAACATATGTTTTGGGCGAAAGAATGGACAGATGGGCTGTTATATACCTTGAGGGTGCACAAAATATCACCCTTGAGGGCAACGGCTGCGAGATTCTTATGAAAACGCCCACGAACACGTTTATCGAAATGACGCAATGCAAAAACGTCAAGGTGCGCAACTTTGATGTCGATTATGAGGAGCTGCCCTTTACTCAAGGCAGAATTACGGCAACAGATCCCCAAAACGGCAAATTTACACTCCGTATCGACGACGGCTACCCAATGCCCGCCGATGATGAATGGGTAAAATACCACAGCACCGATGAAAGAAGCGGCGGCTGGTGGTTCGGTCAGCTTATGGATTCGACAGAGGACAGGATGAAATATACCTATACCGATAATCTGTTTGTTGACGGTGTAACGGACATCGGAAACGGTGAATATGAAATCACAATTTCCGGCGGCGCGGATGGTAAGGCGAAATATGCGGAGGTAAACGACAGATTTGTCCTTAACTCACGCTACGGCGCTTACAGCATAAGCGACAGCGGAACGGAGGCAAAGCAGGGTTCAACCTCGGAAATATATTTAGACCGATGCGCGGATATTGAGTTTGACGGAGTGTATATGTACTCGACAATCTGGATGTTCTGCGGCATAGGCTTGAGCGAGGGGAAAACAACCTTTAAAAACTCCGGCTTTAAGACGAAGCCCGGCAGACTTCTTGCCGCCAATTCCGACGGCATACATACATGGCTCAACCGCGGAGCGCTTGTGCTTGAAAACTGTACCTTTGCAAACAGTCTTGACGACCATAATAATACATATACTCAGGGCGGATTTGTAAGGGCGGTTACAGGCACGGCGCAGTACAAAATAGAAAATGAAATCAACGCGCGTGTAGGAGATGAAATTCAGGTCTATAATCCAACGGATAAGCAGCTTTTGGGCAGAGCATTTGTCAAGAGTATAAGCAATGACAGTGACGGAAAGCACATCATAACTCTTGACCGTGACTTTGACAATGTTTTAACGTTGGATAATGGTTCGCAGACCCCGACTCTTCTGTATGATGTTGATTCAGGCAGCCGCGGAAATTCCATAAAGAACTGTACCTTTATGTACGGCAGACGTTATGCCGTACTCGAAAGATCGGTAAACAGTATTATTGAAAATAATACAGTTATCGGCTGCGGCAGCGGTATAGGCGCAATGAATGAGCTTACGACCGAAACAAAGTCCGAGGGCGGATTCCCGTCATCGCTCACGATAAGAGGGAATAATATTACCGGTGACGGCAATACCTACGGATATGTTCCGATTGAGATACGGCACTGGAAGGCAGCGGCAGACGCGTCGCGCGCAATAGACGGCGCTCTTATAGAGAATAACAGTATCAATGTTCCCAATACACTCGGTTCTATGGAGCTTGAATGTATAAACGACTTGTATCTGTTAAACAACACCGTAACTAACAGCGCGGCGATAAAGAGTAATTACAGTCCGGTCATGATAAGAAACTGTGATGTGGAAGCCATTGACGGCATGACCTTTAACTGCGGCAGCGGTTTGGGGAGCGCAATGAAAATATACGGCAGCGATGTAAGCGAGACGGATATTAAAAACATTAATATTACAGCTCCCGCGTCGGCAAAGCCGTACGAAATATCCGAAACAGAGCCGGTATCGGAGGATTTTGAAACAGGCTCGGATGCGGATATCGCAGGCTTTGTATTCCCCAACGACTTCATGAGCGTGCCTGAGGGCTACAAGGCAGATACGGCACTCTCGTATGTGTCACAAAACGGCGGAAAGGCTCTCTGCGTTTCTCGTACCGCGAGCGACTATGCCGATATAGGCTTTATCGCGAATATGACGGATAATACCGGCTTAGCCAAACAAGACGGAACACTGACCTTTGAATTTGACTGCAAGGCATCAACTCTCAAGGTTCAGGCTCTTAAGGACTCAAATGCGGCGGATTTATTGCAGATTAACAGCTATCAGCTATCAGCTGACATACGGAAGCAATACAGCGTACTATAACAGTTCGGCATGGCATAATTTCAAAATATGCGCCGATTATACCAATCAAACGGTTGCGTATTATCTTGATAATGCCCTGCTCGGTACCGCTTCATTTTCCGATGTAGGCATAGATGTTATATCAAACAGACTCACATATCTGCGGTTTGTTTCGTATGCAAATTCAAGCAAGGAGCTACTGTTTGATAATTTCCGGGCATACTATACTCCCATGCCGCGTATTGTCGGAGCGGAGTTTACAGACAGTGCCGGAAAGGCCTGCCAAAACGGATCGTTTGTATACGGATTATGCGAGATACGCATTAAGTTTAATACGGCAATGGACGGCAATTCGCTAAAAAATGCCGTTATACTCAAAAAGAACGAAGAAAGTATTGAATATTCCGGTACATACGATGGCAGAAGCCGCACATATGTATTAAGCCCCGTATCGGGTGATTGCTTTGACAGTCCGGCATACTACACCGTAACCGTATCGGAAACGGCATTATCATCGGACGGCAGAGCACTTTATGAGAATGCGGAGTTCTATGCTGCAGTCGGAAACAACGATGTACGCGTAACCGGGTTTGATATAAGTCCGCAGGGCGGAAACGTGTACGACATATCAGCACTAATCATTAACGGAGATACGGAGTGCAGCGGAGCAACCATGATATTTGCGCTGTATGACGGCGAAAGATTGGTGAATGCCGGCACGGAAAGAATACCGCTCACATTCGGTTTAAATAATATTTCAAAACAGCTTGATGCAAGCGGAATGGAGTATGATGAGGTAAAAGCGTTTATATGGTCATCGCTTGATACTGCTGTACCGTATGCAGAAGCGGCGGTACTGTCTGGAGTGACGGCGGAGGATTTTTCTCGAAAAGAAATTTCCGCTCCGTTAAGAAATGAATCCGTCACCGACTATGTAAGCGAGACTTTCCCGGATACCGGCTCGGATGATTACGCGATGCGTCTTGAACGTATCGGCGGTACGGGTATAGCGGACGGCACAAAACGTATGCACAATATAGATTTTATATGGGATATGAGCGATGATGAGCTGTATCCGGCATATGCGAAAGCTGAGGGAAAGACCGTTATAGCGTTTGATTATTTATCAAACAATAATAACAATGTGGAATTGCAGTATCATAATAATTCAACGGAAAA
>JBJEIW010000206.1:0-31588 GCA_051877435.1 Candidatus Ornithomonoglobus sp. | reverse complement strand
TAAACACAGATCTGCTTGCAAATGTCGTTACCGACAATAAGGATATGACCGACGCGGCAAAGCGCGACCTTATGATTTCACTTATAACACTTAAATATACACAGTCAAACAGCGTATGCTATGTTAAGGACGGACAGGCAATCGGTATCGGCGCGGGACAGCAGTCAAGAATCCACTGCACACGACTTGCGGGCAACAAGGCAGACATCTGGTGGCTGCGTCAGAGTCCGCAGGTGCTCGGTCTGCAGTTTGTTGACGGAATCCGCCGCGCAGACCGCGACAACACAATTGACGTATACATTTCAGACGAGCATGACGATGTTCTTGCGGAAGGTACATGGCAAAAGTTCTTTAAGGTAAAGCCGGAGGTATTTACAAAGGAGCAGCAGAGAGAGTGGCTCGATAAGAACACAGACGTTGCGCTTGGTTCGGACGCATTCTTCCCGTTCGGCGACAACATAGAGCGCGCGCATAAGTCGGGCGTTAAGTATATTGCTCAGCCGGGCGGCTCTGTAAGAGATGATAATGTTATTAAAACCTGCAACAAGTACGGCATTACTATGTCATTCACAGGCATAAGACTGTTCCATCATTAATTATAAGGAGACAAACCGACATGAAAATATTAGTAGTAGGCGGCGGCGGACGCGAGCATACAATTGTGTGGAAAATAGCGCAGTCCCCGAAGGTTGATAAAATTTACTGCGCGCCCGGCAACGCTGGTATCGCAGAGCTTGCGGAATGTGTTGACATCAATGTAATGGACAAGGAAGGCATGGTTAAGTTCGCAAAGGATAAAGCTGTTGACCTCGTAATGGTAGCGCCTGATGATCCTTTAGCAGCGGGCATGGTTGACGCTATGGAGACGGCTGGCATACGCGCCTTCGGTCCCCGCGCAAATGCGGCTGTAATTGAAGCGAGCAAGGCTTTTTCCAAGGAGCTTATGAAGAAGTACAATATCCCGACAGCAGCTTATGAGATATTCACCGACAGCGCGGAGGCTATCGCATATCTTGAAAAGGGTACCTTCCCCGCTGTTATCAAGGCGGACGGACTTGCTCTGGGTAAGGGCGTTATAATCGCTCAGAACCTTGACGAGGCAAAGGAAGCCGTTCATGACATGATTGACGGCGGCAAGTTCGGCAAGAGCGGCAGCCGTGTAGTAATTGAGCAGTTTCTGACAGGTCCCGAGGTGTCGGTTCTCGCGTTCACGGACGGCAAGACCGTTAAGCCTATGGTTTCGGCGCAGGACCACAAGCGCGCATACGATAACGACGAAGGACTTAACACCGGCGGCATGGGTACCTTCTCACCGTCACGTCTTTATGATGCTGCAAAGGCAGAGGAATGTATGAATAATATCTTCCTCCCGACAATCAAGGCTATGCAGGCGGAGGGCAGACCGTTTAAGGGTGTGCTTTACTTCGGTCTTATGATGACATCTGACGGCGTTAAGGTAATCGAATATAACTGCCGCTTCGGCGACCCGGAAACACAGGTTGTTCTCCCGCGTCTTAAAACAGACCTCGTTGAAATCATGGAGGCAGTCATTGACGAAAGACTTGACGAGATTGACATTGAATGGGCGGACAATGCGGCGGTATGCGTTGTTATGGCGTCTGGCGGCTATCCGGTATCCTATGAAAAGGGCTATGAGATTTCGGGTATTGAGGACGCAAACGCAATGGATAACGTAATCGTTTTTCATGCAGGAACAAAGCTTGTTAACGGCAAATACACAAACGCGGGCGGCAGAGTTTTAGGCGTTACCGCGGTGGATGATGATCTTGACAAGGCAATCAAGCGCGCATACGAGGGCGTTTCAAAGATTTCATGGAAGGACGAATTCCACAGAAGCGACATAGGAATAAAGAAATATTGATTCTCTCCTCTGATGGGAGAGGTCGCAGTTTTGCTGTGACGGAGAGGTTAAGGTGTTACATATAAATGAGAACGGACTATATTTCATGGGACGAGTATTTCATGGGCATTGCAATGTTAAGCGCCATGCGGTCAAAGGACGATAATTCACAGGTCGGCGCCTGCATAGTAAATAACGAGAATAAAATTCTTTCACTCGGCTACAACGGTATGCCTATCGGCTGCGCCGATACCCAGATGCCATGGAAAAGAAACGGCGCGCCGCTTGACACAAAATATATGTACGTTTGCCATGCGGAGCTGAACGCGATTCTCAACAGCCCTGCGCCGTCACTAAAGGGCGCTAAGGTCTACACAACGCTTTTCCCCTGCAACGAATGTACAAAGGCTATTATTCAGAGCGGCATTAAGGAGGTTATTTATCTTTCCGACAAATACCATGATGCCGATTCATGTATAGCTGCAAGAAGAATGTTTGATATGACCGGCGTTAAGTACAGAAAGTATGAGCCGAGCGGAAACAATATAACTATTGAATTATAACTGCACGACAGAAAATTTCCCCGCCTCTATAGGCGGCGGGGAAAATTTTTACATTCGGTGGGAGTACAATCTCCCACCGAATGCAGGCTAACGCCCTGTCGTTCGTTGAATGACGGGGCGATGCCCCTTATTGAAAGAAAGGAAGCTTTGATAATGGAGTTTAAGGAAAAAATTTTAAGCACAAAGGACGATATTTTTGACGGCAGAATTTTTAAAGTAAAGGTTCATGATATTGAGCTTCCGGACGGAAAAAAGTCAAAGCGCGAAATTGTTGAGCATCACGGCGGCGTCGGAGTTATCGCAGTGACACCGGAGCGCGAGGTGTTCATGGTTACCCAGTACAGAATAGCCGCGGATGAGATGATGCTTGAAATTCCGGCGGGCAAGCTTGAAAAGGATGAAGACCCCTACGATGCGGGAATGCGCGAGCTTGAGGAGGAAACCGGCTACTGCACGGATAAGCTTACCTTCCTCGGCGAGTATTACGCGACACCGGGCTACTGCACGGAGAAGCTCTCAATCTATCTTGCCACCGACCTTGAATACAAAGGACAGCACCTTGACCCGGGAGAGTTTTTAAACGTGTCAAAAATCCCCCTCGACAAGCTTTACGAAATGGTAATGAATAATGACATTCACGACTGTAAAACAGCGATTGCTATATTAAAGGCTAAGGCTATATTAGGATAAGTAAAAAGCATATCACAGCAAAATCTGCTGTGATATGCTTTTTTATATCTATTCAATTACCTTTTCAATGACCAAAGAATTACACAGAGGTGTCATAGCTTCCAATGAAGAAAGCAGCATATATCTTATTTTATACTCTCTTGTACCAATGTCAACAGAGGTTCCGTCCGAAACATCATTAAAAAGTTTTAGCTCAATAAGCACACCGTTATCATCATACACTGCCTCAAGCATGACAGCGCTCTCCACGGTTTCCGCAACCACTGCAATGATCTTTCCATTCTCTTCCCTTAGACTTGCTGTCTCAGGCTGTGGTGTCGGTGTTTCTGTCGGATATGGTGTCGACTCTACCGCCGGGGACGGTGTTTCCGTTGATTCAGTGGGCGGTTCTACCGTTGGCGTTGGTATTGCTGTTGCTTCAAGCGTTGGCTGCACTGTGGGAGTCGGCGTTGCTGTCGGCTCAAGCGTCGGCTCCACTGTCGGGGTTGGCGTCACTGTTGGTTCAATCGTCGGCTCCACTGTCGGGGTCGGCATCACTGTTGGTTCAAGTGTCGGCTCCACTGTCGGGGTCGGCATCGCTGTTGGTTCAAGCGTCGGCTCCACTGTCGGGGGCGGTGTTTCCGTCGGCTCCTCAGCAGCCGGAGGTTCTTCTCCCCGTAATCCTTCCGTTGTAAGTGATACCGGCTCGTCTGTATATATATGTATATTATCAAGAGCAACTATGCCGGATCCGCTGTCACCTCGGTTTGATACCGCATAAATGCTTGTAATACTGTTCATGCTGTTAGCATATTCCTCATTGTCAACAAGCTTTTTTCCGGCGCGGTTGATAACTGTAACCGTTGTCACCGAATCCTTAACCACTGCCTGCACTCTCACCCATTCGCCGTCCGTTATATCAACAGCTTCGTTAGGATATGCCACAAGATCATTTGCCGCATCATCATTTATAAGCCACTTGTCTGCCAGATACGGTCTAAGATCAAGCTTCAATGCTCCATATGCAACACTCGAGCCACTGCCGCTTTGGTATTCAATATCTGTATTTGGATTTACCTCACTCACAATTCCGGTGCCGTCACGGCTGTCAAGCGTTTCTGTATCTCCCGTAAAAGCAAGCTGTCCGCTGTGCATTATACGGCGCATACCGTTGCCGCGTGTGAGCATTGTGTCAAATTCAATTACATACTCACCGCTGTAGGTATACGGCAATGTGAATGTCGCAACACGGTTGCCGCTGCCGCTGCCCTGTATTTTAAGATAGCTTCCGAAATCATCACTTTCAACAGTCGGAGTTACGTTTGTACCCTTCCAGCCGTCAGTATCAGAACCGTCATACACATACTCCCCCGGCTTCGGAGTGGGACTGGGGGTGGGAGTAGGCTGCGGTGTTGGTGTCGGTGACGGAGTTGGCCGCGGTGTTACACTTATGCCATCCTCCAATGCCTGTATATAAAATCCAATATGAGGCGGCTGATTATATGCCGTCTGCTCCGCCGCAACGCCGCTGCGGTATACCGGATCATGCATAAGAGTTTTCAGCTTATAGGAGGTCACATCAGTTGTAGTGTAAACTCGTAACGCAGAGGAATCCGAGAGCGGATATATGACCTCTTCACGCCAATCGCCGAATAAATCTGCCTGTAATGACGGATTTGCCTTTGTTCCGTTTATGCTTACGCAGCCGTCAGCGCTGAAAACCGACGACATACTGCTGCCGTTCCATGCTGCAATTGTGGTTCCGTCCAGCAGCTCATCATATAAATCTCCGTCCCAGAAGATACGGAAGTTATTGCTGAAGCTATAGCTTGACGCACTAAACGCTCCGTTACCCTCCGCAATATGCGCCTGAACCTGACTTCCGCCGTTTACCTGATAATAGCCGCCCGCTCCGGTATCAGCCATCATGCCGCGGCCTGTGTCCTTTGACGCTCCCTTATGCAGCAGCTCTGTACCGGTTGCCGCATCATACACGGTCATGCCGTAATCCGCCGTCTGTCCCTGAGATGCGGTAGTTGAGCCTGTGATTTCATATCCGCCGCTCTCATGTACCGAAAAGTATTCCAGTCCTTGATGCATCGGATCGTAATCGCCGATATGGAGCGCATCGCCGTGACCTCTGCCGCTGCACCACTTTACCGAAAAGTCATTATCAAGACAGAGCGCTCCGCAGATTATCTCATCACATCCGTCATTATCCACATCCGCAACCGTCAGATTGTGATTACCCTGTCCGATGTACTGTCTGTCGTAATCATCGGTGTCAAAGCTTGCCGAAAGCTGCAATCTGCCATTTTTAAGGGTATATGCCGCAGCGGTTGTCCTGTCATAATATCCGCGCCATGTTACAACAGACGGAGTAACCCCGTCAAGGTATGCGATCGCGCCCAGAAAACGGTCAACGCGGTTAGTGGTATCAACTCCGCCGCCCGAGTAGCTGCCCCAGTAGCCCGAACCGCTTCCACGCGAATACAGATACGGTATCGTATCCATTGCCGCGCCGCTGCTGTCAAATACAGTGTAATATTCCGGTCCGCTCGTAATAAAACCGCTTGCTTCTACATACACCGCTGAATTGTCCGCGCCGCGTACCTCACTGTCAAGACTTGCCTCCGTTACATAATTGCCGTTTGCGTCCTTTGAGCCGGGCGCCGTTTTGCAGGCAAGCTCCGCTTTGCCGTCACCGTCAAGGTCATACACCATAAACTGTGTATAATGCGCGCCGCCGCGGATATTTCTGCCCAGATCTATCCGCCACAGCTTTGTTCCGTCCGTTTTGTACGCGTCAAGATAGACATTGCCCGTAACACCTCCGTTTGAATTGTCCTGCGGGTTCGCATCCCACTTCAGAATGATCTCATATTCACCATCACCGTCAAGGTCACCGCAGGATGCGTCCCCCGGCGCATAAGCGTAGCTCGTCCCGTCATACACAAAGTCTGACGGAATATCGAGAGGAATATCAAAATAGCTGTTCCTCTGCGGTGTCACCGCAGCGCATTTTTCGCCGCCCGAAGGCGCAACACTGTAGCTGTCTGAGATGCTTCCGCCGGTATCAATATAGTTTGTGCTGTCCGACACTGTCGCGATTTTCGTATTTCCGCGGTACACATCAAAGCTCACTGCGCTTTCCGCGCTGCCGAACACATTGTCCTCACTGTCAAACAGACGCCAACTCAGAAAAACCCCATTTGTTACCTTGACCGCAGTAAGTCCGCGGCTCAGGCTCTCCATACTCCTTGTATGATCATTATAAGGGTTATTATAGCTGCCCGTCTCTTCATAAACATAGTTATATGTAATTGTGTTGTTATCAACAGCAAGCGCTTTATCGCTCATATATCTCGGTAATGCTGATACAAAAAGCGCTGTTGAAAGCACTGCACAGGTAAACTTTTTCATATTAACACCTCGGTTTTTCCCATATTATATTGCCATATAGTAATAATTCCTTATGCTAAAAATTCATATCTCAATGCCCAGCAAAATTCTTATAACAAGCTCAGATGCGGCGCGAACAGCGCATACCCTATGCTCATAGCCTTCAATTTCCGTATAGCCCTGAATCAGCTTGTCGCAGGTCTGGGCAAGCGCCACCTCGGAATTTATCATTTCATCGGCAATAACATCATACACCGTTTCAATAACAGCGTCATCCTCCAGTGCCTCAAGCTGCGCGCTGAGAGCTGCCGCAGTTTCTTCATTTTCCTCCTCCGCGGCGGCGGTAAACTGATTTTGCAGTTTTTCCTTTGCCACAGTGCGCGCCCTCTCAAAGCGCCTGATTTCCTCATTTGAATCATCAATATGGTACCGTCTTACAGGACATTCGTCATTTAAGTTATTTTCCATGCTATCACCTCTTCCGCTGCATATCCGTCTTTCCCGATATACCGGAGTACACTTACGGATTTGCTGACTTTATCTTTTCATATTCCTTTCCGAAATAGAACTTCGGCGAAATTACCGCGCTGCCGAACATTGGATAGGTTTCCTTATTATAATCGAAATCATAATGCAGCCTCTCCCCCTTCAGAAGAGCATACTGCATATCATAATATTCTCCGAGCTGTTCAGGAAGCTCAGAATGCATATGATGGACACCTGACGGATCGGTATATACAGCCGGATTAATCTGGATTACATTCTGCTGCAGCTCGTCAAGATACAGCTGCACACGGCTCTTAGGAAGCTGCGCAACCTCCATAATCTTATTTGAAAGGAAGCATGGACTCGAAAGAATACCTGTTTCCTCCTCAATATCATAATTTGCCCAGATTATGAACGGTATCCTGTATCTGTCAAGCGCCTCCTCATAGCTTATTCCCGACAGGGGCTTGCCGTAAAGCTCCTCATAGAAGCCTGTTTCAATATTAGGCATATGATCTCCGAACATAACAACTATAATAGGCTCATCAAATTTCTTCAATTCATTGAGGAAGTATTTCAGAGCATCATCAGAATCCTTTATAAGCGACAGATACTGCTCCGCCTGCGGATAATCGCCGGACATATTCTGGAGGAATATACTGTTCTTATAGCTCTTGTTCGTATATCCACCGTGATTCTGCATCGTTATATTAAAAATGAACGCTCGCTCGTTGGGATCTTTTCCAAGAAAATAGTTTATAATAGCGCCATAGTTACCCTTATCGCTGACGTATCCTCTGAGGTATTCCGGATATTCACTTAGTGTCGCGAAATTCTCCATACTTATAAATTCATCAAAGCTGAGATCCTTATAAACATTCACTCTGTTCCAGCTGTCCGCGCTGAACGGATGGAGTGCAATTGCCTTATAGCCCAGCTCTCTCATGTGCATCGGCAATGAATACGGAAGCTTTCCGAATATGTTCTGAATATACGGCGCCGAGCGCGACTTAAGTACACCTGTTGACATTCCCGTAAGAAATTCATACTCGGTATTACAGGTATATCCGCCAAAAGGCGAAACAAGAAGTTCACCTTTTATTGTATTATTCTCCAGTCCACGGAAAAACGGCATATAATCTTCATTGGTTTCAAAATCACCCACTACCGCAGGATCGCAAAAGCTTTCATTCATTACTACAATGATATTCGGCTTTTCACCTGTTTCATTCATGGTTGTTTTCATTGTTTCTCCTGTTTCAGGCATCGCTGTAGGCTCCGGCGCTGCCCCTGTTTCAGCAGGCATTGCTTCTGTGTCATCACCCTCTGCCGGCACCGCCTCGGCTTCCGGCATCGGTGTCGGTATGTCGGCAGCCTCCGGCTGTACATACGACAAAAGCTTTTCATCCAGCTTTTCGGGGTTATATGTATCACTCTTATCTAGTCCCATTTTTGTACTGTTAATATAGAAGCTGAGCGCAGAACCGAAATTATAATTTGCAAGCGACTGATCATATACGGAAACATCTATCTGCGAATAATCTCCCGTAGTTATTATTGCCAAAGAAATTGCAAGAGCAACTGCTCCTATGCTTCTCATAATAAACGGTTTTCCTCTGAATCTCAGCTTTACAGGGAATTTAAAAGCAAGCATTATAAGAGCGACAGCCAGTGCCGTTGATGTAATCATAGGATACTTCATTTCAAATTCATACTGCGCGGCAACATTCATTGCCGTTCCCCACGCATATATATCTGTAGGCATGAGCGCGGTTCCTCTAAGGCAATAAACAATGAAGCTTGAAGCGTTAAATAAATATGACGCAGACAGTGCGGTAATTGCAGACACTCTGAGACTGCCTGAAACAAGCAGTCCTATTGCGCCGAATGCCAGCCAGAAGAGCATATTTACAAAATAAATATACGGCTTTGCCTGAAAGCCTCCCGCAAACGAAATGGAAATCTGCATGGCTCCGAATAGCGAGACAATATATACAAGCGCTCCCGTTACCGATGCGGCTGTCTTATTCAGCTTGAATTTTGTAACACCAAGAAAGCATATCACAAGAGAGCATACAAGCGCGGAAATAAAATACCCAGTCATAAAAATCTCTTTATCCGTATAAACTCTGAACAGCTCAACATTTATACATGTAAATGTCCAGAAAAACAGCGCCAGTATTATCGTTATTACTATTTTAACTGCATTGTTACGTTTTATCATCGTCTATCTCAAACCTCATTAAAAATTATATGTGTATTATATTAGGTATTATAGCACATATATATAGATTTTTCAAGCGGATAATTGCGGATAATTATAATAATTTTGTGAAATTGTAAACCGCAAATTAACCAAAAAAACACTGATAATTGATTGACATTTCATAAAAAATATAATATAATTATTGTAATTAATAAATATTCCCGTTATATACGGTAATTGCAAAGGAGAGGAATATAATGTCAAAAACATACAAATTTTTAGCATTTGACTTCGGCGCTTCATCGGGACGCGCAATTCTCGCTAAGTTTGACGGCGAAAAGCTTGAGCTTGAAGAAAAGCACCGTTTCTCAAATGATCCTGTAACAATCAACGGAGATTTCCACTGGGATGTTTTAAGATTATTCCACGAAATCAAGCAGGGTATTTTAAAGTGCGCCAATTCCGGCGACAGAGATATTGACTGTATCGGTATCGACACATGGGCGGTTGACTACGGTCTGCTTGACAAGAATGACAAGTTGCTCGGAAATCCGTATCACTACCGCGACACAAGAACTGAGGGAATGTATGAAAAAGCATTTGCTCTCGTTCCCAAGGAGGAAATCTTTAAGGAAACAGGTATCGCCTTCAACTGGTTCAATACAGTTTATCAGCTGCTTGCCGCAAAGCTTGCGGATGATTCAACGCTTAAAGAGGCTAAAACACTCCTTATGATGCCTGACCTCTTTAACTTCTTCCTTACAGGCGTTAAGAAAACAGAGTATACAAACGCTTCAACAACACAGATGTTTAATTCGGAGCGTTACGAATGGTCATATGAAATGCTCAAAAAGCTCGGTATTCCTACCGACATCCTTACAGACATCATATATCCGGGCGAAATAGTAGGCACGATCAAGCCGGAGCTTGCCGAGGAGCTTGGCATTGCGGAGGTGCCTGTCGTTGCCGTAGCATCGCATGACACAGGCTCGGCGGTAGCGTCGGTTCCGGTCGTTGACAAGAAGGACTTTATCTATATTTCATCCGGCACATGGTCACTTATGGGCGTTGAGCTTGACGAACCGAACGTATCGGACGGAGCTATGAAGTATAACTTCACAAACGAGGGCGGAGTAAACAAGACGATCCGCTTCCTCAAGAACATAATGGGTCTGTGGCTTATCCAGGAAAGCCGCCGTCAGTGGGACAGAGAGGGTACTCTCCTTTCCTTTGACGAGCTTGAGCAGGAGGCGCGCGCCGCTGAGCCGTTCGCAAGCCTTATCGACCCCGACTATGAGGCATTCCAGACACCGGGCAACATGCCTAAGCGCATAAGAGAATACTGTAAGATGACAGGTCAGAAGGTTCCCGAAACAACAGGCGCTGTTGTACGCTGTATCGCTGAAAGCCTCGGCTTCCGTTACAGATACACAATCGAAGGTATGGAAGAGGTTACGGGCAATAAGTACAATGTTGTAAACATCGTCGGCGGCGGAATCAAGGACAAGATGATCTGCCAGTTCACAGCCAACGCGACAAAGCGCGTTGTCAACGCCGGACCTGTTGAGGCTACATCGATCGGTAACATCATCGTTCAGGGTATCGCAATGGGCGCTATCAAGGATCTCAATGAGGGCCGTAAGATCGTAAGAAACAGCTTCGACATTGCAGAGTATCAGCCGGAGAACAGCGAAGCATGGGATGCGGCTTATGAGAAATGGAAGAAGATTGTTGCGTCAACACAGAAGTAATATTGTTTGATACGGGTATAATATATACATAATGAAAAATGTAAATGATTTTAAAGAGCTCGTTGAGTACTGCGCCGCCGAAAAGCCGGACGGCGCAGTATTTCAATGGCTTGACGGAAAAGATTTTAAGCAGAAAACCTATTCGGAGTTCAAGTCGGATATAGAAGCCTTCGGGACATATCTCTATTATAACGGCTTTAAGAAATCCCGCGTTGCCGTAATAGGTGAAAACAGCTATGAATGGATACTTACCTATTACACCACTGTAATAGGCGGAAACGTAATTGTTCCCATTGACAGGGATCTGCCCTTTGATTCCATTGTTAACGTTCTTAAGGACAGCGGCACAAAGCTTCTTATATATACCGATCATTATAACAGAATCATTGACGATATAAAAAAGGCTGCCGGAGTTAAGGCGATCAACATATCTGAAATCTCAGGGCTTATAGACGAGGGCATAAAGCTTCTTGCAAAAAACAAGGACAAGTACCTCAATATCAATATTGACAAGGACGCTCTGTCAACAATAATATACACCTCCGGAACCACCGGCACGCCAAAGGGCGTTATGCTTAACCAGTACGGTATTGTACAGAACGCGTACGCGGCGGCGCAGAACGTCAAAATCTGCGGCACATCAATGCTTGTGCTTCCGATTCACCACACCTTTGGCTTCACGGCGGGAATTGTAGCTGTCATGTTCTTCTGCCAGCCGATTGCCATAAGCAAAAGTCTCAGAACCTTTGTGAGTGATCTCGGGATATTTAAGCCGGAGAATATGTTTGTCGTTCCGATGTTCGTCGAAGCAATGTATAAGAAGGTTATGAGGACGGTTGAGGACAAAAAAATGACCAAGGTCTTTAACGCGCTTATAAAAACCTCAAACGCTCTCCGCAAAATCGGCATCGACCGCAGAAGAAAGCTTTTCAATTCCGTATGGGAGGCATTCGGCGGCAATCTGCAGACAATAATATGCGGTGGCGCCCCGCTTGATGAGCGATACTGCAGATATTTTGACGACTTCGGAATAACGCTGCTCAACGGCTACGGCATAACCGAATGCTCGCCCATTCTCGCGGTAAACTGCAACGTAAAAAACAAGTTCGGCAGCGTCGGTCGCATCCTTGACAATGCTGAAATCAGAATCATTGACGAGGACGAAAACGGTAACGGTGAAATCTGCGCAAGGGGCAGCAGCGTTATGATGGGCTACTATAACAATAAGCAAGCAACTCTTGAAGCGTTTGACGGGGATTGGTTCAAGACCGGTGATTTAGGCTATGTAGACAGTGAAAACTATCTGTATGTTTCGGGACGGCTGAAAAATCTCATAATCCTTGACAACGGCAAAAACATCTATCCCGAGGAGCTTGAGGAGCTTATTCTCCGTATTCCGGCGGCGATAGAAGCGGTGGTATATTCGGAAAATGATGTGATAACCGCCGAAATCTACACCGAGGACCCTGCGGCTGTCCAGCTTGCAGTCAAAAGCATGAACCGCGGTTTGCCTGTTTATAAACGTATCAGAAATCTCAAGTTCCGCAGCGCTGAATTTGAAAAAACCACTACCAAAAAGATCAAAAGAAATCTTATCGGCGCGGGTAAAAATTAAAACAATCCCCCGGACTTCACTTCAATCCGGGGGACTTCTTCTTATGAGACCTTTGGTATAAAAATTTTCATCCGGCTTCCCATGCTGTCCTCATCCATATTATTATATCTTTTTATCATATCCTGCGGCACCGCGTATCTTTTCGCAATCTCCCACAATGTATCCCCTTCTCTGCTGAAATATATAACGATCCCGTTTCTCGTTTCCCTTTCCTCTGCCGTTATATCCGTTATATTGTCTATTTCCGTGACCCTCTGCAGCTTGCTCTCAATATCCAGCAGACAGCGCAGCTCAAGACCTCCGGCGGAATTGAGATTGTAGCTCACATGCTTAACCACCGCCTTGATATTCACCTCCGGCGCAGATGCCCCGCTCTGACACTCCAGCATATATGAAAACGGTATATCCTTTTTATAGCTGTATACCGGATTTTCACCCGAATCTGTCAGATACAAAATATACGCCTCTATTTTTCCCTCACAGATTATTTTATTCCTCTGCAGCTCCGCCTTTGAAACGGACGCGTTTGTCATGACATTATAAACCCCCCGGACACCCGGTATATTTGACGGAAAGTCAATTATTTCTCTTAAAGTGTTTTGTACGGACGGTCTTTCAACCGTTTCTGTAAGCCGTATTCTCTCCGTTTCGCATTTCGTGTTTTTGTACGGTATAAAGCAGTCGCTCAATATCTCCTTTTCCTCAATTTCAACCCCCTTTATGGTCGCCGCAATATCTATATCAAGCTCTGCGATCCGCATATCGCCGTCACTATCGGGCTGCGCCTCGCACATTATACCCATAATGCAGTAATCAATATCGCAGATTGTGTCCTCTCCCACGCCGTCAGCGTCAAACACCTCGGTAAACGGAAGCTCCGCCTCAATGTATTTTATCTCGCCGTCTTCATCCGTATACAGCACGCATATCCCCGCATTTCCCTTTACTATCACTTTTCCGGTTACCGTTTTATACTCCGTATCGGAAATTCTGACATCGGTTTTGAGTATTTCCGATATTGAGGTCTGCCCCGATGGCACCTCGAGGGTCTCCTTCAGAGTAAAATCGTGTTCGGAAATATCCACTGTGTTCTCAAAATCAATCTTCTGCTTCTTCCTCTGCGCTGACTCCTCCTCCACATCGGTGCATATATCCGTTTCCGTGATTCTGCACAGCTCATAGTCGATCCCTACCACAGCGCGCAGCCGCAGCTTTCTTGAATTTACCGCGCTGAACTCAACTCTGTCAACGGAAACAGTGATAATGGGCTTTACATCCGCATCGGAGCCTCCGGCATCGACAACCTGCTTAAATTCCATAGATGTGAGTATGCTCTTTATTCTGACGTTTTCCTTATCAGGTATGTAAAGCACCTTATAATCAACTCTGCCGTTTATCACAAGTCTGCCGTTCTCAATATATTTATCCGTCACGCACGCATCGGCGTCAACCTGTAAAATTTTTAATATATCCGGCTTCACATCCGGGACAATAATATCTCCGTCTGCCATAGCCTGAGTTGTCCCCCGGGCTGCAGTTTCGCAAATGCTTATAGTATCTCTTATCAGCTCCATGTTATACCTCCTGAAATGTTCTTTGTAGATGTATATGCGCAGACGGTCAAAAAAAGAACAGGCGCTATGGCCTGTTCCTTATTCTTATTATGTTTATCATCAGCTGTTGATATAGCTGTCGAACCTCTCAATAATGGTTGCCGCCTCGGCGCGTGTTGCGTTGCCCTGCGGATCAAGCATATTGCCGTCCTTACCGTTTATAATTCCGGCGCCTGTTGTCCATATAAGCGCGGTCTGTGCCCAGTCTGAGATTCTTGAGGAGTCGGCATAATTTATAATATTGCCCGATGCGGAAATATCATATCCGAATGCATCCGAATATCTGTACATGATAGCCGCAAGCTGCTCGCGCGTAATATTTGCATCCGGCTCAAACATATTGTTTGTCGTACCGTTTACAATACCGGCATCCGCAGCCCATGTTACAGCATCGCTGTACCATGTTCCGTCCGGAACATCCGCGAAGCCCGAGCCCATATCAACATTCGGCTCGCACGCGTACCTGTAAAGAACCGTTACAAGCATTGCTCTTGTAAGTGTTGCCTCCGGCTCAAACATACCGTTTGTCGTGCCGTTCATATAACCCTTCTTGCAGATATCCGAGACGCTGTTGTAGTACCAGCTTGTTTGCGGAACATCATAGAAGGTGTTTACAACAGCCGCGGCTGACGCGCCCTGTACTGTTGTAGGCTGTGTCGTTGTAACCGTTGTGCTTGAACTGTATGTGGTGCCTGATGACTTTTCATAAATAGCGGTAAATGAGGTGGCCGATCTTATGAAATACGTCTTAGGATTGGTGATAAGCACACCGTTGCTTGACCAGCCCTTGAACACATAACCGTCATCCGCTTGAATCTGCGGGTAATCCGGTATTCCCGTAAGTCTTACGGTCTGCTTTGCCTTGCCCGAAACAATCTGACCATGCTCACCCTCGTCAAAGGTTACCGTATAATACTTTGATGTACCTCTTGATTTTGTTTCCTGCATTGTAATACTTGTTCCTGTTGCAGGCACATCGCTTGAACCGGCGGCTCTCATTTTAACAACATATGTTTCACCGCCTGTAAGGTTACTGAAGGTAATGGTTCCGTTTGTAGGTGATGTCCATGATCTGAGCTTTCCCCCCGCGGTAGTAAACAGTGCGATCTCGCAATTACTGTCAAGGTTCTTAATTGTCATGGTTGTTGTTGTTGCTGTAATATTTGATAAAGAAACAACATAATCATAGCTGTTGATTGCTATTGTAATTCCTATGATTCTCTCCTCCGCAGCGCTGAGCGAGGATATTTCCGACAGAACCACGGTGAACTTATAGTATCCGTCCACACCTGTGGGCGATGCAAGAGTTCCCTTTACGGGCGCCAGCGATTCACCTGCTTCTATAGTATATGATACATTGGGGTATGCCGAGGCAATGCTCTTGATTTTCGTTTCAATACCTGCCTTTACGGTATCCTGTGAATCATATGTTCCCGATGAGGTCTGCGTCGCATCGCTGAACTTCAGAGCGGCTATCGCAAGCTTAAAATCATCGATTTCGGTTGCTGCCGAATTTGTCACCTCCAAAGTATAGGTGTTTGTTGTACCGTCCTCAGCCTTAACCGTAATTACATACTGGTTATTCTCGCTTGATACGGTATAATTTGCTTTGCTGTCATTTGTGACCGGAACAATATCCGAAATTGATGTTGTTTCACCGTACGGAAGAACTACGGTATACTTATTGTCAGCGCCGAGAACAGCCTCCTCGCCCTTTACTTTAAGTGATTTAAGCGTAGCGTCCCATGACTTTGCCTCAACACCTTCGATAGCTATAACGACATCATCATTGATACCGGCTATTGTATACACGCCGTTCTCAGCGGTAAGCACTTCTCCGTTAGCCCTTACAATCAGCTTACTTGAATCGTAACTGCTGCCCGGACTTACCGTAAAGCTGTAGCTGCCTCCCCGGTCAACCGGCGATACGCTTCCGTTTACCGGAGTAACCGTTACACCGGTAATACTTGGTATTGTAATTGCACATGACGTTTTAACAGCCGAAACAGATATATCTGTTTCCTTGCCGGCTGAAATTGTTGCTGTGCTGTCGTAATCACTTAACTCATAGCCGTCATAGCATACAGCCGATACTATATATGCGCCTGCTTCAACAAGAGTTTTTCCTGCCGAAAGCTCCGTTGAGCATCCGTCCTTTGTAATGATGACCTGCTTAACGCCCTCTGTTACCGCAAGGTCTACAGTACCCTTATCGCCAACAACATTTATGTAGCAGGAAGCTACAAACTTACTGTTCACCGTTGTCGCGCTTACGATCGCTTCACCTGCTGAAACAGCAGTTACATTACCGTTCTCATCAACCTTGACACAATCACTTGTTGAGCTCCATGTTACACTCTCATCCGGCGCATTCTCCGGCTCAGTTGACGCTTCAAGCTTAAAGGTCTCTCCCTCATCAAGTGTAAGGCTCTTTTTGTTAAGAGTTAGTCCCGTAACAGCGGCTGCCTGTGTAGGCTCCGGTGTTGCGGTGACCTCAGGAGTAGCGGTCGGTTCATCGGTTGCTGCCGGAGTGGCTGTAGGCTCTGTTGTCGGTATTTCCGTTGGTTTCTCTGTCGGGGTAGCTGTCGGGGTAGCCGTCGGTATCTGCGTAGGGTTCTCTGTCGGCTTTGCTGTAGGCGCCGCTGTCGGTGCGTCTGTGGGCTTTACCGCAGGAGACGCTGTTGCTGTTGCCGTTGCTGTTGCTGTTGCCGCAGCCGTAGCTGTCGGCTGCACCCCGCCGGCCTCCTCAAAAAATCTGAATCCCATATTGCTGAATTTAAAACCGGCCGCATTAACGCTAAGACCTGCCGTTGAAGCGGCTAAAAGTGAAACTGCCGTGATAGCAGATAACAATTTTTTCATTCCTATTCCTCCTCATATTAATTTCTTTAATAGATAAAATATTACAGTTTTATTATACCATATTATATCTCTTTTGTCCACATCAAGAGTTAAAAAAATTATGAACCGGCGATTAAGTTTGCCTGTTCCTGATATATCTTCTGTATATAACACTTTTGAAAGCTTTAAAATGTTGCAGATTTAAAAAAATTTCTGAAAATTTTTTCAAAAAAAAATACGGACACTTGCGTGTCCGCTTTTTTGGGAGATAAATAGGTAAATTATATTATATAAAAGCTCTGAAGAGCTAATATATAGCAACTCAATATGTTAAGGACTTATCCTTAACTATCTATATTATAGCAGAAAATCTTATTAATGTCAAGGCTTTTTTTCTCTGTTTTTCTATTATTCCTCATCATTTTCGTAAGGCACAAGCTCGCCGATACGCATCATTTCAAGCATATCTATAACAGTTCCCCTGCCCTCGTCATCCGCGGTTGAGAACGGTACAAGAATATCGTCCTCATTAAGCTCCAGAGTCTCTGCTATATCCTCAAGCCTTTCCTCAATCTCACGCTTTTTGAGCTTATCCATCTTGGTCGCGATGACTATAAGACGGTCGTGATAATGTCTTATCCATTCCGCCATCTGAATATCCTGCTGTGTCGGCGTATGGCGGCTGTCTACCAGAAGAATTGTCTGAACAAGCGTCTTGCGGTTTGCAAGATAATCCTCCATCATCCTGCCCCACTTGGCAATTTCCTCCTTTGAGCGCTTCGCATATCCGTAGCCCGGGAGGTCAACCATATAAATTTTCTCGTCTATATTATAGAAATTTATCGTGATCGTCTTTCCCGGTGTACTCGATACGCGGGCAAGCGATTTACGGTTAAGAACCTTATTTATCATTGATGATTTTCCGACATTTGAACGTCCGGCAAATGCAAATTCAAGCATTTGGGGACGATTCGGGTACTGCTCCTTTGCCACTGCCGACTTTTCAAATTTCGCGTTCTGAAAGTTTATATTAGCTTCCATATTATATCCTTTCTCAGACCAATGCGGTCTGTATAACCGTATCCATGTCCGATACCGGAATAAATTCTATATCGTCCCTTATTTCCTTAGGCACATCCTCAATATCCGCCTTATTATCCTCGGGTATGATTACCTTTCTGATACCGGCGCGGTATGCCGCCATCGACTTTTCCTTTAAGCCGCCTATGGGAAGAACCCGTCCTGTGAGGGTTATCTCGCCCGTCATAGCCACATCACGCCTTACAGGACGGCAGGTAAGCGATGAGATCACCGCCGTTGCCATTGTAATTCCGGCGGACGGACCGTCCTTTGGAACAGCTCCCTCAGGGACATGGATATGTATATCCTTATTCTTGTGGAAGGAATCGTCTATATCAAGCTTATCGGCAGTTGAACGGATGTAGCTTATTGCAGCCATCGCGCTCTCCTTCATAACGTCGCCGAGCTTTCCGGTAAGCTCCAGCTTTCCCGTGCCGTTCATGACGTTCGCCTCTATGGAAAGAGTTTCGCCGCCCACGCTTGTCCATGCAAGACCTCTTGCGATTCCCACCTGGTTTTTCTCGTTCATCGGGTCGAAATGATACCGTTCCCTGCCCAGGAAATCGGAGATATTTCTCTTATCAACCTTTACAGGAGTTTCTCCTGTTTCAAGGATTTTCTTAGCCGCCTTGCGGCACAGCGATTCAAGCGTCTGCTCAAGCTTGCGGACTCCCGCCTCGCGCGTATAGCTTTCTATAATCTTCTTGACCGCGCCGTCGGTGATCGAAAACTGCTCCGCGCTCATACCTGTCTTTAGAAGCGCCTTTTTAATAAGATAGCCCTTGGCTATATGAAACTTTTCACTTTCCGTGTAGCCGGAAAGACGTATTATTTCCATACGGTCAAGCAGCGGCTTTGAAATGGTATCCAGCGTGTTTGCTGTTGTTATAAACAGCACCTCCGACAAATCAAACGGCACCTCTATATAATGGTCGCGGAACTCGCTGTTCTGCTCGTTATCGAGCACCTCAAGCAGCGCCGCCGATGGGTCACCCTTATAGTCCACACCCATTTTATCTATTTCATCAAGCAGCATTACGGGATTTCTGACCTTCACCTCGCGCATTGCGGCCATAATTCTGCCCTCCATTGCGCCGATATAGGTCTTTCTGTGTCCGCGTATATCTGACTCGTCATGAACACCGCCAAGCGATACGCGCACAAACTTCCTGTCAAGAGCGCGCGCAACGGATTTGGCAATTGAGGTCTTACCTACACCCGGAGGTCCTTCAAGACAGAGAACAGTTGAATTTTTCCCGTTCGTCATCTGTCTTACCGCCAGAAATTCAAGGATCCTTTCCTTAACCTTTTCAAGACCGTAGTGATCCTCTTCGAGAATTTTTTCGGTTTTCTTAACATCGAACCGTTCCTCTGTTCTTACCTTCCACGGAAGATCAAGAACCGTTTCAATATATGTTCTCAGCACAGCGCTGTCAGAGCCCGCCGCGGGCAGCCGTGAGTAACGGCTTATATCCTTTGTCAGCTTCTCATCCGTTTCCTGCGGCAGTTCAAGCTCGCTAAGCTTCTGCATAAACTCATCCGCCTCAGCCTGAATGCCGTCCTTATCGCCAAGCTCCTCCTGGATAACTTCCAGCTGCTCACGGAGAAAGTATTCACGCTGATGCTCGTTCATACGCTCCTTTGTCTTACGGATTATAGACTGCTCAATTTCGGTGACTTTTATTATATGCTCAAGGCCCAAAAGAATCGCTGAAGCTCTTTCACAGTAATCAAGCTCATTAAGCAGGCTCTGCTTAACGTCCTGGTCAAAATCAATAATTCCGGCAACGGTGTCGCAAAGCTGACCCAGATGCCTTATTGCCATTATGCTCAGAAATCTGTCTGCAGCCACCTTTGTCGAAACACCGAAATATTCCTCGACCTTTTTCTTTATCGCTCTGCAATATGCCTCTTCCCTGTCGGAAAGACCCGAATAGGTCTCATTTACCTCCTCGACCTCGCACACAAATGAAGGGCTTTCCTGCACATAGCTGCGTATAATTCCTCTCGAAAGTCCTTTTACGATAAGGCGCGTCACATTTCCCGGCAGATGCATTACCTGCTTTATAACTGCAATTGTTCCGACACGGTAAAGGTCATCCGAAGTTATATTATCCTCTTTATCGGGCTGACGCTGCGTAACAAGAAAAATTCTTGAATTATCACGCATCGCATCCTCAATTGCCTTTATTGAAGCCGGGCGGGCAACATCAAAATTAAGCTGCATATAGGGAAACACTACTATGCCCCGCATTGCGACCGTAGGAAAAACGTGTGTGTATTTTTCCAAAATTACTCACTCCAATTAATTGATATTCTCCGCAATCAGCTCAGCCATTTCCTTACAGCCAACCTTCTTCATTCCCTCGCTGTAGATGTCCGGTGTTCTGTAATCCATATCAAGAACCTTATCCACAGCCGCATTTATCGCCTTTGCCTCATCTGCAAGACCGAAGGACATTTCAAGCATCATAGCGGCCGAAACGATTGTGGCAATCGGGTTAGCCTTGTCCTGTCCTGCAATATCAGGCGCCGAGCCGTGGATAGGCTCATACATACCGCACTTTGTCGCGCCCAGTGATGCCGACGGGAGCATACCGATCGAGCCGGCAATAGCGGACGAAAGGTCTGATAAAATATCTCCGAAGATATTTGATGTAACAATTACGTCAAACTGCGCCGGATTTATCGCAAGCTGCATTGCGGCGTTGTCAACATACATATGTGTGAGAGTAACCTCCGGATAGTCCTTTGCCATCTCTGTAATTGTCTTTCTCCAGAGCTTTGACGAATCGAGAACATTCGCCTTATCAACCGAAACAACTCTCTTATCTCTGAGCATAGCCGTCTCAAAAGCGATTTTTCCTATTCTCTTTACTTCCTCAACGCTGTAGCGCTCCTCGTCGCTTGCCCATGAGCCGTCCTCCGCGGTGTGTCTTTCACCGAAATAAATACCGCCGGTAAGCTCGCGTACAACCATTACGTTAAGACCGTTCTTAAGCTTCTCGTCCTTAAGCGGTGAAGCGTCCTTAAGCTGCGGCTTTAAGATTGACGGACGGAGATTTGAATAAAGTCCGAGAGCCTTTCTTATGCCTAAAAGTCCTTTTTCAGGTCTCTGCGGGCAGTTGTCCCACTTTGGTCCGCCTACAGCGCCCAGAAGAACACTATCAGACGCCTTACAGATGTCTATTGTCTCCTGCGGAAGCGGAACGCCTGTCGCGTCAATTGCGCAGCCGCCCATGAGTACGTCCGTATAATTGAACTTATGATTATATTTCTCGGCAACGGCGTTGAGAACCGTAACGGCGCCCTCAACGATTTCGGGACCGATTCCGTCGCCCTTGATCAATGCTATATTAAATTCTGCCATGATTATGACCATTAACTCCTTTCACCAATGCCGTTTTGGAAAAGAGAAGCAAGCAGGCCGCGTTTTTCGGCAGACGAGGCTATACGTGTGTATGCGAGTCTGCCGAAAGACGCGAGATGCGCCGCTTATCTTTTTCAAAACTTACATCTTTCCTTCTTCTATGTATTTTACAAGTCCGCCTGCGTTAATAAGCTCCTGCATAAACGGCGGAAAGGCTGTAGCCTGATATGTCCTGTTCTTTGTCTCATTTGTTATAACGCCTGTGTCAAAGTTGATTGAAACGGTTTCGCCCGCAGCAATATCCTTTGCAGCCTCGGGGCATTCAAGGATCGGCAGACCTATGTTAAGTGAATTTCTGAAGAAAATTCTTGCAAAGCTCTCCGCGATTACGCATGAAATACCGCTTGCCTTGATCGCGATCGGAGCGTGCTCACGCGATGAACCGCAGCCGAAGTTTGCTCCGCCGACCATGATGTCGCCCGGCTTGACCTTGTTCACGAAATCCTTGTCTATATCCTCCATGCAGTGCTGCGCCAGCTCCTCGGGAAGCGAGGTGTTGAGGTAACGCGCAGGGATTATAACGTCTGTGTCTATATTATCTCCGTATTTGATTACTGTACCTTTTGCATTCATGATTATATTACCTCCTCAGGAGCTGTTATTTTACCGGTCAATGCGCTTGCAGCCGCAACCTCAGGGCTTGCAAGATAAACCTCACTCTCAACGTGACCCATACGTCCGAGGAAGTTACGGTTTGTTGTCGAAACGCAGCGCTCGCCCGCGGCGAGAATACCCATATGACCGCCCAGACACGGACCGCAGGTCGGAGCCGAAATAACACAGCCCGCCTCAACAAGCGCTGACAAGGTGCCGTCCTTTAAAGCTTCGAGATAAATCCTCTGTGTAGCCGGGAATACTATAACTCTTATTCCCTTCTTAACGCGCTTGCCCTTTAAGATAGCCGCGGCTCTCTGAAGGTCTGAAAGGCGGCCGTTTGTGCAGGAGCCTATCACAACCTGGTCAATCGCGACATCGCCCCAGTTCTCCGGTGTTCTCGCGTTCTCCGGCAGATGCGGGAATGCGACTGTGTGCGGAACCTCGCCGAGGTCAATATTTATAACCTGTGAATACTCAGCGTCCTCGTCGGCTGCAAACTCTGTAAATTCTCTCGTTGAATGCTCTCTCATATATTCGCGTGTGAGATCATCAATTTCAAACACGCCGTTCTTTGCGCCCGCCTCGATTGCCATGTTTGCGATTGTAAAACGGTCGTCCATTGTGAGAGTATGAAGTCCCTCGCCCGTAAATTCCATTGACTTATAGAGCGCGCCGTCAACGCCAATCATACCGATTATGTGAAGAATTAAATCCTTACCGCTTGTATACGGCTTGAGCTTTCCTGTGAGGTTGAACTTAATAGCCTCCGGCACCTTGAACCATGCCTTGCCCGTAGCCATACCCGCAGCCATATCGGTTGAACCCACGCCTGTTGAAAAAGCGCCGAGAGCGCCGTATGTACATGTATGCGAATCGGCGCCGATAACAACGTCACCCGCCACAACAAGTCCCTTTTCCGGGAGGAGAGCGTGCTCAATGCCGACCTCGCCGACCTCAAAATAATTTACGATGTCAAGCTCGTTTGCAAAGTCTCTTACAACCTTAGCCTGCTCCGCAGACTTAATATCCTTGTTAGGCGTGAAGTGATCTGGAACAAGCGCAATCTTGCTCTTGTCGAATACATCACTGAGTCCTAACTTCTTAAATTCACGAATACCCACCGGAGCCGTAATGTCGTTGCCGAGCACAAGGTTCAGCTTTGCCATTATCAGGTCTCCCGCCTTAACAGATTCCAATCCCGCCGCTTTAGCGAGGATTTTCTGCGTCATGGTCATACCCATTTTTATCAATCCTTTCCGCTGTTTTGCTTCGTAAAAATACTTATATACATTATATTATAACACAAGCTTGCCGATTAGTAAATACTTTTTTTGAAAAAATCTGTATAACCCCGTGTACAGTATTGACGTAACAATAAAAAAACTACGTATATCCAGGCGTTATAGCGTGGAATTCGTAGGTTTTATAGTATCTGTTTAAATCTGACAAAATATCTTGCTTTTGCCACAAAAATATGATAAACAGTGGTGTTGCTTTGTATTGCAATATCAACAGCCATCTTCGCCATATCGGCAAGATAATGCTGTAATAAAGCAATAACCGTTCCAATTCTGCAGTTCTGGAACGGTTATTTTTAAAACCAAATTTCAGGCTGACCGTCTAACGCTCTGCCTTTTCTTTATTTATATTATAACACGCACGCTTGATGATGTCAAGCATTTTTTTGATTTTATATAAAGCGTTCTTTTAAAGGGATATGCGTAATTTTTTTGCTTTTTTCTATTTACAAACGGGTTAAAATATGGTATTATTAGCTTGCGACATATAATTCAATAAAATCATACATAGAGTGTATAAGATTGCCATAATCGTATACGCTTTGATTTCGTATTGTATTCTTTGTATGATTTTAGGATAACAATTATGTGTCGCAGCATTAGAATCAGGGCAAGCGTTATGGAGTGCGCCGTTGGCTTGATTTAATGCCTGCGGCGCATTTTTGTTTTCAGAAAAAATTTTTAATTAATTTTTAGGAGGAATTTCAAATGAAAAGAAAAAACAAAAGGTTTTTGGCATGGCTGCTTTCAGCGGCTTTGATTGTGAGCTTGCTGCCTTGTATAGCGGTGCAGGCGGAAACGAGTATTAAGATAGGTGATTGTGTGAAGATGGGAACTTATTTTAATGAGCCCATAATATGGAAATGTATTGCATTTGAAAAAATTAAAGGTTATGATAATAGCGGAAATCCCATTGTTGATCCTTCTGATAGAGTAGAAGAATATACTGAAGGATATCTTCCTCTTATGCTTAGTACACATATTATTTGTTTTAAAGCGTATGATGTGCCGGGAGACAATACTACAGGTTCACATGGCAGAGGTTATAGCTGGAAGGATGAAGATTTTGGTTTTTGGAGAAGATGTTGGGGAAATAACTATTGGGGAGATTCTAATATTAGATGCTGGCTTAACTCCGATACCAACGTTGTCGAATTTACTTGCGGTAATCCACCAAATGGAACAAAATTACCTTATGATACGGAGCAAGGATTTTTGAGAAATTTTTCAAATTCTGAAAAAGCAAATATTCAAAAAGTTAGTCACAAGGTATTATTGGACAGATATGAATACAATAATCAGGATATAACAGATTTTAAATTTCCATTAGCGTTGTATAGAGATAGTAGTTGGAATTCTGGTACTGATGATTTTAATGCTATGGTAGCTAATTTTGATGAATATTATGGAGAGTATTATGTTGATACTATTATGCTTCCAAGTATTACAATAGGTTATGATTGTAAACACAGTATTCCAACTAGCAATGCATATGAAGAATATAAAAATTGCGGTAGTTCTTATTTCAAGGAACGCAACGATTATGATGTGTGGCTGATGGATGCTTCATATGTTAGCTCAGAAAATAATAGTTCTAAAGTAGCAACAGCATGTGCATATAATTATCCCACAAATAATGATATGGTCGTAATAGGAGGCACACATTCAAAGTCTTTATTGGGCATTCGACCAATGTTCTATCTAAAAGATAATACTTTCTTTTCTTCAGGAAGCGGAATCGAATCAGATCCATACACTGTGGATAACAACGACAGCTATACTCCTGCGACCGAAGCACCCACCCCCACCCCTCAACCGACTTCCCTCAAAATCTACTGCAATGAGCCGTCACTCTCGACAACGGTCGGGAACAGCTTTTTGATAGGCGCGGCTCTTACGGACGAGGACGGAAACTACAGTTCTGCGTCGGGAATTACATTTGACGTGGAAGACAGCGGGATATTAAAGGCGGTAAAAACCACGGATGATGAAAATACGAGATATATAACCTTTAACGCAGTCGGCACAGGAACAACAACGATAAAAATCACTGACGGCAAATCGTGGCAGACTGCGGAGCTGCCGTTTACAGTGAATAAAGCAAGCGCTAATGCGTACACTATATACAATATACCAAATATCGGAAGCGATGATGCTAATTTCTATAATTTTACCGGACTTTATATAGACAGCTTCAAGGTGAAGAATAAAAGTAACGGCAGCGCAGAGCTAAGCTTTGACGTCTATAATCAAAATCCGACATACGGCACGGTAGAGGTGTATGACAATTCGGGAGAGCTGATTGATGCGGAGATTATCGGCAAAACTGCGTTTGAGACAAGCATTGTATCTATATGGGGAACCGTTACGGAAATCGGTAAGGATATTTCCGAGGGTGTATACAATCCTATGAGTTATAAAAGCTCAATACAGTCCAAGAAAACCGAAATAAGAAATCTGAGCGTACCGGCGGGAGGATATATAAAGATCAGTGTTGATACAAGAGAATCCTCTGTATGCGGAATAATTAACGCGCTTGATTTGATTTCTCAAACAAGCGGCCTTGTATCGAATGCAAAAAAACAGGAGGATGTTCCGAAAACAGCCATTGAAAAGCTGAAAAATAATGGAAACAAATTCCTTGAACAATATCAGACAAAATTTGTGAAAGAACTCACAAATAAAACAATTGGTTCAACAGATGATTTGACATCATATCTCAGCAATATTGCAAACATGTTCTTAAACGGAGACCTGCGAGAGCTTGCAGTGTCTGTATTAGCGAGCTCTGCTGTAGGTACTGCAGAATCAGCGGTTATGGATTGGCTTAAACAGGCGGGAAATCCGGCTCAGGCAGGACTCAGCGCTTTCTGGAAAATTTCAAAGATAGATAATCTGATATACCAGACTGCAATGTTTGCAAAGAGAGCAAACTGCGGTTCAATAACAATTCAGGTACCTGACGGCAATGTGCGACGCTGCTCAGACATCACTGTAAAATGCACAATGAATAACAATACCGCCGTCGAGGTTTGCAGAACTGACATAAACAGCTCTTTATTGGCAACAATAAAGAATTTGAATAAAAACATTTTCGGCAGCAGTCAGATTATAGGATATGATATAAACCTTGTCGAGGACGGTGAGGTCATTCAGCCGGACGGTACTGCGGAAGTAACAATTAATATACCTGAGTGGATGCAAAGCGGTAAAAATATTTCAGTATACCGTGCGGAGAATGACGGAAGCGTTACGGACATGAACGGAAAGGTTAGCGGAGACGCAATTACCTTTGAAACAGATCATTTCAGCACATATATTCTTTCTGCGGATGGTATAGAGGTTGACCCGCCCGAAACCGCAGAAGGACAGACTTTAGTAAACGGGGATACCATCGTATCAGACTGGGCGGCGGAAGAGGTACAGGAGGCATTTGACGAGGAGCTTGTGCCGGATATACTTCATGGCGCAGACCTGACCAAAAAGGTTGACCGCGCGGAGTTTGCGGCTATTGCGGTAACTCTCTATGAGAACCTTTCGAAAAAAACAGCTCAGCCCGGAGAAAATCCGTTTGGAGATATTTCCGGTAACTACTGCAAGGACGATATATTAAAGGCATATAATCTCGGTATCACAAACGGCATAACAAACGTGACCTTTGAGCCGTCAACGCTTATTTCCCGCGAGCAGGTGGCGACCATGCTTACAAGAGCGTACAAAAAGTCGGAGTTCCCGAACTGGACTTTGGCAACGGACGGAGATTATCCGCTAAACTACATGGGTGTTACAAAATACGCAGATGATAATGAAATTTCGGACTATGCTAAGGAGTCGGTTTACTTTATGACGCGGTGGGATATTTTAAACGGCATTGACGACAGTCATTTTGCGCCTAAGAATAACACGACACTCGGTGAGTCCTACGGTTATGCAACGAGGGAGCAGGCAGTTGTAATAGCTCTCAGGAGCGCAAAGCATCTGTAAAATAGCTGCTTTAACGCATATACGGCATATGAGCGGGAATGTGCCCGCTCATATGCCGTATTTTTTCATAATCACACGTCCGTTTTCATCAAACTCCACACCGTCTGCTCTAAGCAAATCACGCTGACGGTTTCCGCCGCCGAAGGCGAACGCTTTTGACACCTCGCCGCGGCTGTTTACCACGCGGTAGCACGGAATTGAAGCCGGATCGGGGTTTTTATGCAGCGCGTTGCCGACCGCTCTCGCCCAGCCGCGGTTTCCCGCAAGCGCCGCAACCTGTCCGTAGGTTGCAACACGGCCTTTCGGTATCTGCTTTACCGCCTCATATATTTTTTCATAGGTTGTCATTTTATCCTCCATGTTTCCAGTCCGCCGTATATCAGCTGAAAATCCTCCGCCGCCGCTTTAAAATCGTCAACAGCGGCGCTGATCTTATCCGCGTCACCTGTGCTTAGGCTGTTCGCCAGAGCGTCGGCATACTCTCCGAGATGCTTTACCTCATAATAACGCTCCTCCCAGTCATTATAATCCGCGGCATCGGGAGCTGGCTCCCTGTCCTTTAGTTTTTTAAGGTTCTGATTGATACTCAGAATTATAGAACCCGTCTTTTCCTGCGAAAGCTTGTCCGCTCGCAGCTTTTGTATTTCATCCAGAAGATACATATGCATATAAATCACCGTTTCCTTTACAAATTATTTATATTTTACCACATCGGATTTATTATTTCAATAGCCGGTTGCAAAACTGCCCTGCGGATGTTATAATTATAATAAGTAAATTTATTTGATGACAGTTGACGGAGGAAATATGAGCCTTGCAAAATTAAAGGAAATAATAGACAAATCAAATCACATAGTATTCTTCGGCGGAGCGGGCGTATCCACCGCAAGCGGAATACCCGATTTCCGCGGCTCCCGCGGCATAGGCGGCAAGACTGCGGAGGAAATTCTCTCCCATGATTATTTTACGGCGCGCACCGAGGAATTTTTCGATTTTTACAGAAAAAATATGCTGTTCCCCGAAGCAAAACCCAACGTCACTCATTACGCGCTTGCGGAGCTTGAAAGAAAGGGAAAGCTTAAAGCCGTTATAACCCAGAACATTGACGGACTGCACCGCGCCGCGGGAAGCAATACGGTTCTTGAGCTGCACGGCAATGTGCATTATAACTACTGCACCAAATGCGGCAGAAAATACGGCATAGAGCATATTATTCATTCTTCCGGCATTCCGCGCTGCGAATGCGGCGGCATTGTAAAGCCTGAGGTTGTGCTCTACGGCGAGCCGCTTGACGAATACATGGTGCGCATGGCAAACGCATACGCAATGGCAGCCGAGGCGCTTATTGTTGGCGGCACCTCCCTTGCGGTATATCCGGCAAAAAGCATACTGGAAAGCTATATGCGCAGCCGCCTTGTCATAATAAACAAAACCCCGACTGAATTTGACCGATATGCGGATCTTGTAATCCATGAAAGCATTGAGGAAGTATTTGGCAGTATATAGTAATTACCTCACGGCCTTCAGCATAAATCTTAAATAGTCCGATGATACAAGCTGATATTCTATACCGTCCACGGTATCGGGAATACGGTTTGCGTGGCTGTAGCCGTGAAGGTGTCCGTAGTAACACCGCCTGACACCGTACCGCTTCATCATCTCCGTAAACGCGTTGCCCTCGCCCTCGCGCGACATCGGCGGATAATGAGTAAACACATATATCTTATCCGTCTGCGCGGTTTTAAGTGAAAGCTCCAGCCGTCCCACCTCACGGTTAAAATACTTCTCATCCGATTCGGAAAAGGTGGTCCATGCCGGATATATCCACCCCCGTGTTCCGCAGATTGAAATTCCGTCTGTGGTATAGGAATTATTCTGCAGAAACGAAATGCTTTTAAAATTATTCTTCGTTATATATTCATTGAGCTTGCTCATTGTGGTCCACCAGTAATCGTGATTGCCCTTTATAATGATTTTTCTGCCCGGCAGCTCCTCCAGATACTCAAAATCTCTCTGCGCCTGTTCAATATAGGTTGCCCATGAAAAATCACCCGGAATCACAACCGTATCCTCATCGCGCACAGCCGCCGCCCAGTTCCTCGCGATTCGGTCAACATAATTGTCCCACTGCTGACCGAATTTATTCATAGGCTTATCGATGCCGAGCGGCAGATGCAGATCGCCTATCGTAAATATCGCCATAATCCCAGACCTCCTTTAGCTTAACTCACAAAAAAACCGCCGTAAAAGCTGCGACGGTTATGTATTAATCCGATTAATTTTACCGTATTGCCGGAACATTCATTATCTGCTCAATAGCAGGCTCACCGTTGATCAGAGGAGCGATCTGATCAAGAAAAAGCTTAAAATGCGGCATCTCATTATGCTTGTCAATGGCAACGTCATTGAGCCATTCCTCGATAAAGGTAAACTTAGCCTTATCATTGCGCGCCTGAAAAACCTTATATGAAAGATTGCCGTTCTCCTTGCGCGTATTGCGTGTGCAGTCAGCCGCAAGACGGATAAATTTATCAACACAATCAGGCTTAACATCAAAATTTGCCACAATAGTTATCATCGCAAATGCTCCTTTCGGAAAGTTCATTTAATGTAATTATTATACCATTTTCTGTTCTGTTTGTCAATATTGACAGAAAAATTTACACGATTTGTTATTCACAAAGCTCCGAATGGCACAGCTGTCTTGCCTTTAATACTGCCCTTTTTCCGAAGCGGCTTTTTATTATGTCGCCCGCGCGGCTCAGGCTCTCCCTTTTGCAGCGTCGTTCCGCCTCGCCGAACACATCAAGCTGAATATACTGCTCTCCCTCGATGAGTCCGCTTACGCTTATACCCAGTCCCCGCACAGGGTTGATCCATCCGTAAATCTCGCGGAACAGCTTTTCCGCACAGGCGGCAATTTCGGCTGAGGTGTTGGTATAGTAGTCCAGCGTGCAGCGATGGGTTATCCAATGCAGCTCATTGTCACGGATTGAAACAGTAATTTCCCGTCCGCGGCAGCCGCGGCTGCGGAGCCTCTCTGCGACACTATCGGCAATCGTAATCAGCACCGTTTTTACTTCATCTTCATTCACCAGATCTCTTGGGCAGGTCGTGCTGTTTCCGACAGATTTAAATTCCCGCAGCTCGTCATATTCCGCCACTCTTGAAACATCGCGTCCGTTTGCAAAATCGTGTAACATCAGTCCGTTTTTTCCGAGCCATGACTGAACAAGTCCTGCATCCGCGCGCGCCAAATCGCCTATTGTATAGATTGCGCGGTTATTCAGCTTTGCTTTCGTTTGCGGTCCGACATAGAGCAGGTCCTCAACCGGAAGTCTCCAGACCTTTTCTTTAAAATTCTCCCGCGTAATCTCCGTTACGGCATCGGTTTTTTTCATATCCGAACCAAGCTTTGCAAAGATTTTGTTAAACGAAACACCGATTGAAACGGTAATTCCCAGCTCCGCTTTGATACGCTGTCTTATATTTTCCGCAGCCTCCATGCCGTGTCCGGCAAGCATTCCGCGAAGCTCCACCCACGCTTCGTCGCAGCCAAACGGCTCAACATAGTCGCTGTAGGAGCAGAGGATTTCACGCATAAGGTGTGAAAAACGCATGTATATATCATGGCGGGCCTTCACAACGATAAGGTCCGGACATTTCCCCTTTGCCTGCCACACAATATCACCCGTCTTTACTCCGAAACCGCGTTTCGCCGCATAATTTGCCGTAAGTACAATGCCGTGTCTTTTTTCGACATCGCCGACCACCGCAACAGGCTTATCCGCAATTTTCGGGTTCATCGCGCATTCAACGGACGCGAAGAAACAGTTTGCATCCACATGTAAGATTGTTCTGTCCATTGATAAATCCTCCTGATTTGCGAACGTATGTTCGCTTATTTCATTCAGATTATAGCACATTTGTATTGATATGTCAATATTTTTTTCACAATTTTCTTTTTCCGGTATATAAAACGGACAATAAATACAAAAAGCGGCTGTATCAAAACAAACCGCTCTATTATCAGATTTTTTCAACTTTGTCTAAGTTGAAATTCATGTGTTTGAAATTAGAGCAATAAATCATTGTTTAGCGGCAAGCAAACCCCCTTTCCGTCGCTGCGCTCCTCCCTTCCCCCTTTTTGATACCGCCTTTGGCGGTCTAAAAAAGGGGGACAAGAGATTGG
>JBJEIW010000205.1:0-7192 GCA_051877435.1 Candidatus Ornithomonoglobus sp. | reverse complement strand
CTACGGCAATTCTAAAAAAGGGGGGCAAGAGTTAGCCGCATAAACAATAATTTATTGATCTAATTTCAAACACATGAATTTCAGCCTAAACAAAATTAAAAAAAATCTGATAATGGAGCCGGTTCTGTTGATACTGCCTCTATCTTAAAATAACAAACTATGAAATTGGAATTATCCCGCGTATTTTGCAGTATATATAAGTTAAATACGGGTGATGGAAAATCAGCGACAGCATAGTAAAGCATTTTCTTTTAGCCCATTTATACACAAGTCTTGTTTCTGACCAAGGCATATTATCAGGCTCGATAGCGGCGAAGCATGATTTGAACGGCTCGCTTTCTGTAAATTCGCGGAATATCCTTTTCCTATCTTTTATAGAGAGGGGATTATCCTTATGAAAAATGTTCAGCTGCATATTCTCATACGCGATGCGCGGCCCCTTGCAAGCCAGCATTTTCTTTCTTAGTTCTTCATCTCCGTGATAAAGCTCGTTGATATAATCATTGCACAGCCCTAAGTATTTTTTCATAACAATAAGAAGGTCTTTGCTGTATCTGTGACAAATAGCTGTAGGATTATTTCTGTAGCAATAGATGGGGTACTGCACATACAAAGCATTTTGGGCATAGTAGTATGCGGGGATATTAAAAAGAATATCCTGCCCTTTTTTCTGACCGGCAATAAACGACAGATTATTTTTTTTAAGAAAGTTCAGATTGTAAAATGCGGCCCATATCGTAAAACTATTGCACGAAGTTCCAATGGGGACGGCTGTTCTGTCAACACCGCAGCCTGTCAGACAGCTTACGCTTAATTTGCGGCACATTTCTTTTGTCAGCGGCTTTGTATGTAAATTTTCCGGAGGCAGAGGCTTTGAATTTTTTTTGAACAAGCGAGTGGTCGTGTTGTCAAACAAAATAAAATCGTAATCTGTACCGCCGTACATTGCGGCTATTTCAGCAAAATATTCCGAAAGAATATCATCTCCGTCCACAAAACAAATCATATTTCCCCTTGCGTTTTCTATCAGGGTATTTCTCACTGCGCTCACTCCCATGTTGCGAGGAATACAGATATAGCGCACTCTTTCGTCCTCGGTAGTATACTCCCTGCAGACAGCTCCCGCGCCGTTTGTTGAGCAATCGTCGACTATAATAATTTCCGTTTCGTCATTAAGCGCGGCGACGGCGCTTTCAATACATTCTCTTAAATACTTTTCGTCTATGTTGTACACGGCTATACCGATCGTTGTCTTTATTCTCATATTCTTTTATCCTTTCTTGTCGGAGGTTTTCTCTTATAAATCGGTATACCGGAGGTGTAACCGATTTCAAAAACAGGTTTTCCGCCCAATCGATGCTGATATTATATCACATGAGAGGCGGAAAGTCAATTTATTTATATTATTTTTTGCGAGTCCTTCATCCCATCCAGGATCACCTGCCGCGCGTGAACCGCATCGTCCTCCGAGGGGGATTTTGTGTCTTTAAGCGGATATTCTATGCCGAGCTTTTCGTATTTTGCCTTTCCCATATCGTGATAGGGGAGAACGTCAACAGCCTTTACGTTTCTGAGCGTTCCTATAAACTGCCCGAGCTTGTAAAGGTATTCGTCGTTTTGCGTTATGCCGGGAACGAGAACATGGCGTATCCATACAGGGATGCCGTTGTCTGAAAGATAGCGCGCGAAGGCTATAATATTGTCCTGCTTCTGCGATGTGAGCTTTTTATGCTCATCGGGGTCTATATGCTTTATATCAAGCATTACGAGATTGGTGTATTTCATCAGCTCATCAAATTTTGCTTTGTTTTTATCGTTAAAGGTGACACCTGAGGTGTCAAGGCAGGTGTGAAAGCCGTATTTTTCTTTTGCTTTCAGGAAAAGCTCCGTCAGAAATTCAAGCTGCATAAGCGGCTCTCCGCCGGTCGCGGTTATGCCGCCGTTTTTGAGAAATTCCCTCACGCTGTCCGCTTTCTGAAGTGTTTCCTCCGCCGTCATTTCCGTGCCGCCCGTCAGGTCCCAGCTGTCGGGATTGTGGCAGTAAAGGCAGCGCATGGGACAGCCCTGAAAAAAGATCACAAACCGTATTCCGGGGCCGTCCACCGTGCCGAAGGATTCGAGTGAGTGTATCCGCCCCTTCATGCTTTTTCGTGGAAGGTTCTGCTGATGATATCGTCCTGCTGCTCCTTGGTGAGCTTTGAGAAGTTCACAGCATAGCCTGATACGCGCACCGTAAGCTGCGGATATTTTTCCGGATGCTTCTGCGCGTCAAGCAGCGTTTCACGGTTAAAAACATTTACGTTGAGATGATGACCGCCCTTTTCCATATATCCGTCAAGGAGGCCTATGAGATTTTCTTCCTGCTGTGTCATGATACATTACTTCCTTTCATTAATTCGTCAAGGTCAGGTTCGCCTACGAAAATTCTCGCGTCCTTGCCCAAAGCTGCGGGGATTATCGAGAAGGTGTTTGATATGCCGTCCTGCGCGTCGGCAAAGGGCAACTTGGCAACCGAGGCAAGTGAGGAGGCGGCTCCGCTGCTGTCGCGTCCGTGCATCGGGTTTGCGCCCGGAGCAAGCGGCTCGCCCGTTTTTCGCCCGTCCGGTGTGTTTCCGGTCTTTTTGCCGTAGACTACGTTTGACGTTATCGTGAGTATCGACATTGTCGGTATTCCGCCGCGGTAAGTGTGGTGCTTTCTTATTTTATCCATAAAGGAGCTTACAAGCTCCGCTGCTATTGTGTCGACTCGGTCGTCATTATTTCCGTATTTGGGGAAATCCCCCTCGGTTATATAGTCAACGGCTATGCCGTTTTCATCGCGCACCGGCTTTACCCTCGCATATTTTATCGCGCTAAGAGAATCCGCAACGACGGACAGCCCCGCAATGCCTGTGGCAAAATAGCGCTTTACATCCCTGTCGTGCAGTGCCATCTGCGCGCTTTCATAGCTGTATTTGTCGTGCATATAGTGGATCACGTTGAGCGTGTTTACATACAGCCCCGCAAGCCATTCAAGCATAGCGTCATATTTCTTCATCACCTCGTCATAATCAAGATACTCTCCGATACACGGACCGTATTCGGGCCCCACCTGTATTTTGAGCAGCTCGTCAACACCGCCGTTTATGGCGTATAGCAGACACTTTGCGAGGTTGGCGCGCGCACCGAAGAACTGCATTTCCTTTCCGACAACCATTGAAGAAACACAGCACGCGATCGCGTAATCGTCACCGTGAGCAGCGCGCATGATTTCATCGTTTTCATATTGTATTGCCGAGGTTTTTATAGACATTTTAGCACAGAATTGTTTAAAGCCCTCCGGCAGTCTCGGCGACCAGAGCACTGTGAGATTCGGCTCCGGCGCGGGACCGAGATTGTTAAGCGTGTTAAGATAACGGAACGAGGTTTTTGTCACAAGCGGTCTGCCGTCGATTCCTATGCCGCCTATTGATTCTGTGACCCATGTGGGATCACCGGAAAACAGCGCGTTATATTCCGGCGTTCTTGCAAATTTCACAATGCGCAGCTTCATTATAAAGTGGTCGATAAGCTCCTGCGCCTCCTGCTCCGTAATCGCTCCGTTCTGTAAATCGCGCTCGATATATATATCAAGAAAGGTCGAGGTCCTGCCGAGACTCATCGCGGCTCCGTTCTGCTGCTTGATTGCGGCGAGAAAACCGAAGTATAACCACTGAACAGCTTCCTTTGCGTTTGCGGCGGGCTTTGTTATGTCAAAGCCGTAAAGCTGCCCAAGCTCCGCCGTTTCCGCAAGAGCCTTGAGCTGCTCCTCAAGCTCCTCACGCAGCCGTATCTTATCCTCCGTCATTTCACCCGCGACAAGCTCCTTCTGCCTTTTCTTGTCGTCAATAAGCCTGTCAATACCGTAAAGCGCGACGCGGCGGTAGTCGCCGATTATTCGTCCTCTGCCGTAAGCGTCGGGAAGTCCGGTTATTATCGCGGATTTCCTTGCAAGCTTCATTTCCGGCGTGTACGCGTCAAACACTCCCTGATTATGGGTCTTGCGGTATCTGGTGAATATTTCGTCTACCCTTCCGCTAACCTCATAGCCGTAGGAGCGGCAGGAGGCTTCAGCCATTCTTATGCCGCCGTAGGGCTGAAGCGCCCGTTTAAACGGCTTGTCCGTCTGTAAGCCCACAATTTTCTCAAGCTCTCTGTCTATATACGCCGCCTTATGCGAGATTATACCGGAAACGGTATCGGTATCCATATCGAGTACGCCGCCCGCCTCGCGCTCCCTTGCCGAAAGCTCCGATATGTCCTCCCACAGCTTTTTTGTTGCAGCCGTTGGCTCTGAAAGGAAGCTGCTGTCTCCCGTGTAGGGACTATAATTGTTCTGTATGAAATCCCGAACGTCAACGCGCCCACGGCACCAGCTTCCCTCCCGGAAGCCTGCCCATTCCTTTGCAAGTTTTCTGCCCATTTTATCCCTCCGATTATCATGTTTTCAACTTTTTTTATAGTATTTTCCACAATATCTTGTGTTATACCTGTGTTTTTTATCTATTTAAGTTAAATATGGGTAACCATTGTTTCTATATTTTGTTTATTTTGCCAATCTTAAAAAGTTGACTTATTTTGTAGAGTATGATATAATCATGAATAGATAATTACAGGGTCACAAGACTTGAGAATTATATACAATCTTTTAAAACACAGGAGGTACAAAAGTCATGAACACAAATGCATGGCAGGGTTTTGAGGGACGTTTATGGAAGGATGAGATAAACGTCAGAGACTTTATTCAGAATAACTATACGCAGTATGAGGGAGATAAATCATTTCTCGAAGGCCCTACGGAAGCTACAAATAAGCTTTGGGACGAGCTTCAGGCGCTTTTTAAGGAAGCGAGAGCCAAGGGCGGCGTTCTTGACATGGATACTAACATTGTATCATCAATCACATCACATGCCCCCGGTTATCTTGATAAGGAGCTTGAAAAGATAGTGGGTCTTCAGACGGATAAGCCGCTGAAGCGCGCGTTTATGCCGTTCGGCGGTATCAAAATGGCAGAGGGCGCGCTTGAAAACTACGGCTATACGCCTGACCCGTTGATGCATAAGATATTCAATGATTATCATAAAACACATAACCAGGGTGTTTTCGATGCATATACACCGGAAATGCGCGCGGTAAGAAAGAATAAGATTATTACGGGTCTTCCCGATACATACGGCAGAGGCCGTATCGTAGGCGACTACAGAAGAGTTGCGCTTTACGGTATTGATTTCCTTATGGAGCAGAAGGCAAAGGATCACGCAAACTGCGGCTCAGGCACAATGACTGATGACATAATCCGTTTAAGAGAAGAAATTCAGATGCAGTATAAGGCTCTTGCGGATATGAAGAAGATGGCTGCTTCATACGGCTACGATATTTCAGGTCCGGCTACAAACGCCAAGGAAGCTGTTCAGTGGTTATACTTCGGTTATCTGGCGGCTATAAAGACACAGAACGGCGCCGCTATGTCGGTCGGCAGAGTTTCAACCTTCCTTGATATTTATATCAACAGAGACCTTGAAAACGGCGTAATCACAGAGCAGGAGGCTCAGGAGCTTATCGACCACTTCGTAATGAAGCTGAGAATGGTTAAGTTCGCAAGACCGGATTCATACAACCAGCTCTTCTCGGGCGATCCGGTATGGGCGACACTTGAGGTAGCGGGTATAGGTCAGGACGGACGTCACATGGTTACAAAGAATGATTTCCGTTTCCTCCACACACTGGAGAACATGGGACCGTCACCGGAGCCGAACCTTACAGTTCTTTATACAAAGAACCTTCCAGAGAACTTCAAGAGCTATGCGGCTGAGATATCGGTTACAACCTCATCAATCCAGTATGAGAACGATGACGTTATGAGACCGGTATGGGGAGACGATTATTCAATCTGCTGCTGCGTATCGGCTACACAGACAGGCAAGGAAATGCAGTTCTTCGGCGCGAGAGCGAACCTCGCAAAGTGTCTCCTTTACGCTTTAAACGGCGGTGTTGACGCAAAGACACGCGCGCAGGTCGGCCCCGCTTACAAGCCGGTAACCTCGGAAATTCTTGACTATGACGAGGTAATCGAGAAGTATGACGCTATGATGGAGTGGCTTGTGGGCGTATATGTAAACACACTCAACCTTATCCATTATATGCACGATAAGTATTACTATGAGGCTGCCGAGATGGCTCTTATAGATACAGACGTAAGAAGAACCTTCGCTACAGGTATCGCGGGCTTCTCACACGTTGTAGACTCGCTTTCGGCAATCAAGTATGCTAAGGTAAAGGCTATCCGTGACGAGGACGGCATCTGCACAGACTTTGAGGTAGAGGGCGACTTCCCAAGATACGGAAATGACGACGACAGAGCTGACGACATCGCGGTATGGCTCTTAAAGACCTTCATGGAGAAGCTTAAGCACTATCATACCTACCGTAATTCGGAGCCGACAACCTCGATCCTTACAATCACATCGAATGTTGTATACGGCAAGGCAACTTCAAATCTTCCCGACGGCAGACGCGCGGGCGAGCCGCTGTCACCGGGAGCAAATCCGTCATACGGAGCGGAGAAGAACGGTCTTATCGCATCGCTCAACTCTGTTGCAAAGCTTCCGTATGAGTACGCTCTTGACGGTATCTCAAATACGCAGACGATTTCTCCTGACGCTCTCGGTCATGATAACGCGCAGAGAACAAGAAATCTCGTATCGGTGCTTGACGGATATTTCGCGCAGGGCGCGCACCATCTCAACGTAAATGTGTTTGGTACAGAGAAGCTTATAGACGCTATGGAGCACCCGGAGAAGGAGGAGTACGCAAACTTCACGATCCGCGTATCGGGTTATGCCGTTAAGTTTATCGACCTCACAAGAGAGCAGCAGCTTGATGTAATATCAAGAACCTGCCACAAGGCAATGTAAGAAATTATTGTTTAGCGGCATACACCTACGGTGTACCCCCACACTCCTTGTCCCCCTTTTTTAGACCGCCAAAGGCGGTATCAAAAAGGGGGAAGGGAGGAGCGCAGCGACGGAAAGGGGGTTTAAATGCCGTAAATTACGGTAAATATGCAAATTTGCGGCAACTGAACCCCCCTCCCGAAAATCGCACAGCGATTTTCTCCTTCCCCCCTTTTTGATAATTGCCTGCGGCAATTCTAAAAAAGGGGGGCAAGGTGTAC
>JBJEIW010000204.1:0-7265 GCA_051877435.1 Candidatus Ornithomonoglobus sp. | reverse complement strand
GATTTTGAATTATTTTTTTAGCAGGAATTTATTTTTGGTAAAATTTCACACTTTTGTTCGATTAGCCAAGACTAACCTCGTCAAATCGCACAAAACAAGTTCACACAGTCTATTTTACATTGCCGGTCGGAAATTTGGCAATAATAAGCTGAGCGCATATTCCGGTAAATGCACCTGCAATACAGCCGCTTACCAATAGTGCAGAAAGATATCCAATATTATGCAGAACCGCACAGATTATACTGCATATCCATATTTGCCTTTCGGATATCGGTTTTTTCAGAATTACCATTCCCAAAACACAAAATGAAATTAAAATCTTTTTTTCACCGGCGAATAACCTCCGCCACACGGCTTTATCGGCGACCTACAGCTCTATAATTATATTTGATGGTGAAGCAGAATTTACCTTACCGTTCACCTCAACGCCAGAGATGTTTTTCAGGAAGTTTTCAAACTCAGACTTGTCCGCAGTACTTTTTGCCGATATTCTGCCTTGTGAATATTCTGCGGGCATTTCATCGGAATACAGTGTGAATGTGGTCGTAGAATCGGCGTATACGCCTTTCTTGTCGCTTACTCTGAGAGTATAGCTTCCCGCCATAACGTCCGAGATTCAACCGTAACGGTCTTGAATGCTTCGGGAATATTGTCCGGCTCTGTAAAACCGAAATTGTTTTCGCCAAGTTATTCCAAGTCCGACCGACTTATTGCCACGGGATATGTAACTCCAAGAATAGTTCCGCTGCCGTCTTCATTTGCACTTCCGTAAGTACCGCCTGTTAACCACTCATTATTCCACTTTGATGTGGTTGCCGAAGATACCGCATTCCGAAGCGAAAAAGTCCGCATAAGGAATATTCATTGTTCCATACACAATTTTATCATCTGCAAAAGCTGTCATCTGTACGCTTCCAAACGCCATCAATACGCTTAAAGCGCCAACAAGAATTTTTTTCGTTTTAACTTTATCTCCTATTCTGCTCATTTATTATACTGTTTGGCTAAACAAACCCGTCTGAAGTTATTCCGCTAATTTTTTTCCCAAAGCCTTGCACTGCGCCAAAGCGTCATCGTCCGGAGTTTCGTTTACGATTAGCCCCTCGCCGCCCGCAAGAACCGCTCCGTTCGATTTAACACGTTCCTCCCAAGTGCGCATCCATTCGCCGTCACCCCAGCCGTAGGAGCCGAAAAGTGCGACCTTCTTGCCGGAAAGCTGACTCTCAATAACGGCAAAGAACGGCTCGAACTCATCTTCTTCAAGCACCTCCGAGCCCATCGCCGGGCAGCCGAATGCCACTGCGTCATAATCGGCTATGCTGCCTTTAAACTCGGAAACGCTAAACAGCTCCGCTCCTGCGCCCTCCGCGACTGCAGCCGCCATCGCTTCGGTGTTGCCCGTACCGCTCCAATAAATAACTGCTGTTTTCATAAAAAATCCTCCTTATGATATTTTAAGAGCCTGATAGATATCAGCACCCTCGTTTAATTTATTGCACAGGTATTTCCTGCACTTATCGTAATTTGCAAAGGTTCTGCGAGCCGATTCCTCGCTGCCGTACACCTTCCAACAGCCGCAAAGCTTGTAATTCCCGCCCTTGTTGCGGATAAATCCCACAACGTCCTCCACGGGATAATTGAGAAACAGTCCTATTTCGTGCGGGAACTCGCCGCTGTCTTGTATTCTCTGCGAAAGGCGGTCAAGACATTCCTCAAGCGACAGGTCATCGGCGTATCCAAAACGCTGCAAAAGCCTGCGCACCTCGTTGTCGGACAGACGTTTTTTCAACAGCATTTCACTGTAAATAAGCAGCAAAACTCTGTCGCCACAATCGCACATTACACGGCTTTTAAGACCTTTGACGGCGGTTCTGCGGTTGAAATAGCAGGAATTTTCATCAACATTGTATTCCGTTCGCGAAACCGAAACCAGACTTGCACACTTTATTCCCAACAAAGTAGGCGCGGTGTGATATGCAAGCAGATGCCCAAAATTTCTTCTTTCCGTATCCGACATATTTTAACCTCCGGTTCAGTTAGTTTTAGCTAACCAGCGTGCAAAATTTACCCGCAATATTGCTCCAAAACACTTTTCAGCGCGGCAGCGCTGGCATTATGAACTCTTGCCACGGGAATATTGTGCTTACGAGATTTATTATTCACGCTATGCACCATTTTATGCGAACAAGTGTTCGTGAATACCACCATAAGGTCGGGAACTCCAATCTTGCTTTCAAAGTCGGACGGCATCTGCGTGAACACCTTCGCCTTACATTTATATGACTCGCAGATATCCTTGTAAATCGTCGCCATTCGGTCATTCCCGCCCACTACAACTACGCTCATTTTCAATTCTCCTTTCGATTAGTCTCAACTAACCGAATATAGTATAACATACGGAATGCGAGTTTGTCAAGCATAACATTTAAACTTAACTAAATCCTCTCAAAATGCTATAATATCATTTGAAGAACATTTTGAGAGGGCTGAAACTATGACCATACAGCAGATGAAATACATAATAGCTATCGTACAATGCGGTTCGATAACCGAAGCCGCCAAGCAGCTTTTTATCTCGCAGCCAAGCCTTTCAAATGCAGTAAAGCACTCATAAAGATTACCCCTATGAAAAACATCCGATTGTTTCCACAACCAGCGGTTGGTAATTATGCAAAAGAAAAAGCCACATTCTTTGTACAGATTGCACTAAAAATGTAGCTTTTAACTTGTGGGATTGTGACAAAATAGATTTTTTCGACATTCGACAGAGCGGACTATTAAAAACCATCACGAGACTAATGTAGCACACTAAACTAAAACAATTTCATGCGCTCCTCATTATTATGCGGATTCTACGTATTTCAAATCGGATTCTGAAGGTTCGGATTCCGTCCTTTTTCGTTTATATTTCCGATTTTGAAATGTTTTGATTTTAGTGTTCGTTTTAAGGTTTAGATTGAACATCAGCCATTGTCCGAACCGTGGGGGTTCAGATTTCGACAGGTGATAAATTGAATTATTGTTTCAAGTTGAATATTGATAAAAGGTTATTAAATTCATGTAAATAATCTTTTGAAAGAATCTTACTAGGAGTATGTAAGGAGTAGTCAATATGATTAATGCCATCAAGTTCATCATATTTTCCAATTTCCTCTTCTTTTAGGGTTGTGGTAAATATTATTTGATTGTCAAGCCTCATAAAAAGTTCAATTATTTTTTCTTCTTTCTGCGTGGAGAGATCTTCCGCCCTAAAGGAATCGATTATTATTGGATAGCATAATTGCAAATTGTGAGCTAAAGAATATAACTTTATTTCATGAAAAATGGTTTCATCGCTTCCAGAATATAGTTGTCCTCTTTTAGTAAATATATCCGAATATATCTGGTTTCCAGCTGGATCGACTTCCCTATACAATAAATTCATTTCATCTATTATCTGTTTTAATATATTACACTGTTTTTCCTTAGCAGTGTCTTTAATTTTGTATGTAGAGTTTAATTGAGATTGAAGTTCATCGATTTTTTTGTCTATTTCTTGAATCTTATTTTCAGCGTCATTTGCACTAAATATATCCTCCTTAAATGCAACTAACGCTTCAAGGGTAACCTTTTCGTCAGACATAACGTTTTTTAGTTTTTCTTGCTCTTGTTCTATTAAATGAGAAATGCGTTCAATTTCCTCTTCGCATATTTTGATCTTTTCTTCAATTGAATGTAAAATTTCGCTTCTCATTTCTGCTGTGGAAACATCAAAACTATACCCACCGTTTTTAGACGTTGAAAAAGAAATATTGGATGAGTTACAATCCATACAGCGAAGTTCGCCTTTAGGCAAAATTCGGTTAAGCGAGTTTAATTCTTTGATAGTTGTTTTCCATTTTGTGCTGCGTGTTGCCTCACGATTTCTAGACTTCCTAAGCTCTCCTATTTTTTCACTTATTTTTTCAAGGTCGATTACTTTCTTGGCAAATTCTGCCTTATCATTTGTAGAGCTAAAATATCCGATCGGAGTTTTGTGCGCCTTCAGAATTTTAAATTGTTTTAAAAGCGTTTTCTTTTCATCGGAGAGCGTAGAGATTTCTGACTTTATCTGTGTAATCTCGTCATCTGTTAATTCCACTCCTCCCGCATCGACGATATCATATATCATATTATAATAGTCTTGTTTATTATAAAGACCATTATTAGATATATTTGAAGTATCTTTCTTGTCTTGTCCCACAAAGAACAACTGAACAAATAGTTCTGGATCCACAATTTTGGTGATTTGATTTTTCATGATTGTAGGCAATTCAAAAATATGCTTAGTCCAATAATGTTTTAATTCAGAAACAGAATCAAAAGTCATAAAAATTGAGTCGTATTTCAATACAAAAGTGTCTTTAATTCTACACAAATGGTATGTTGTACTGTTATTTTCGAATTCAAGATAGTACTGATATTTTTCGTACTCAAAAGACACGGGGAAAGCAGGAACATTTCCCAATGCGTACATTATCGACTGAATAACTATTGTCTTTCCTTTGTTATTATCATCGCTTGAAATAATATTAAACCCACTAGAAAAAGTCTTCTCAACAAAAGCTTCTTCACTATTACCAACAGCAACTTTTTTAATAACCATTTTGAATTCCATCCTTTACAACTGAAATAAAGTATTTAAGTGACAACACGTCAAAATCCGTACACGCATTTCTTTTTTCGGCATTTAGCTTTAGAAATAATTCTTGAACACTATCCTTGGGATTGTTTACAATAAGGTCGTATATATTTTCAAAAAGCGTCCAAAAACAAGCCGCCTCATTCTTGTTGAACAATGCCCTACACATAGACTGCACGCATTCCTCTAGTTTGTATCTTTGTTCTTCTGGAGGAAAAGAATTAAATATTGGAGCAAATGATATAGGACAACTTCCCTTTTCAACTGGGTTTTTATTGATTATTCTTTGAAGTGTTAATAGCCTGATCTCATTGCTTGTTAAATGACGACCAAAACTCAACGCCTCATCTGGAGTACTTAATTCTCTGTCTTCAATATTGGTATTTTTCTTTTCAGACTGTTTATTTCTGATCTCATTAAAAATCGCCTCTAAAGTATTATCATCAGGAATGACTTTAGGGTGTTGACTAATTATGCCTTTAACATAATCTGACTTGCTTGCATTGTCAATGACGAATGTCACTCTTTTAAGAAAGACCTCTACATTAGCGTTTGTTACTTGTGAATCGTCAATATATTGTTTTGCTAAAGCTTCTTCCTTTAAGCCCTTTTTAACACTCTCTTTTGCCTTATCCTTCACATTTTCCATTCCAAATATATTGATTGATTGGTCAATTCTAAACGACTCACTAACGCCACCAATAAAAAGAATATATTCTGTAAATTCAAAATCAGAAAGATAATTTTTGAAAAGAGTGACAAGCTCTTTTCCAACACTTTTGGGATTAGTGTTGGAATTGGCTTTTGATTGTACATCCCAGATTTTCTCAGAGTATCTATCCATGCCCGATAGATCGTTAAAAAAATCAATAACAAAATAAAAGATATCCTTGCTATCATTCCTATAATTCATAAGATAAAGCAAGGCTTTTGTTTCGGTTTCTGCACAAGATTTTCTTAACTTTTCAGTTGACTTAACTATATATGGCATTATTTCTCACCTCAAAATAACTCTTTAAGTAAAATCCAGATCCGCTATACACATCATCATTATAGTTTTTGGTACAGATACAAAGTTACATGCACTGCTTGTCCTTACAGACAAAACCGTCCATTAAGACATGCTTGTCCAAATATACTTTTACCTGCACGGTTAAAACCACCTTTAGTTACAACAATTCGTGTTTCACCATTTACAAATATAATGTAGTCGGAATAAAACGATTTTTTCTTTCCAAGACCGGAAAATCTTGAAGATATTTCAGGTTCCGAGTGTATATCGATTTTTTCCATAATATATTAAATGAATATTATTGCATACAAATCCAGAATTAAATTCTCAACGAAAACCACCTCATTGTCTAAATATTTGATTTTCTGAGTGTGGTTCGCATCTCGAGTATAACTGTTAATTATTTCGATAGTATCAATAAAATGGTTTCTCAAATTGGCATTAATGCCTGATAATGCGTTGCTAATTTTGGTACTTTTAGATTTAGTGGAACCTCTTATTAAGTCCTTAATTAACTCGGAGTATGCCGTGCAATCGATACTTTTTATGATGTCCTCCTACTTATTTACGGTAGTACAGTCACCGCATAATAGAAATATTACATAAATTATATCGACGCAACTGCTCAATACGTCAGCGCCGGTTTTCGCAAGCAAAAAAACATTTGACCTCGGCTCGCATTTACAGGAAAATATGTTTAGAATATCCTCTTTTTGATGACAATCGACGTCAAACCAGCCGCCATACCATTATCAATCCTATTTCCGCATCCCCAAACTACGACACCGACCGAGCGTGTAACTCTTATGAAAGTGTGATCAGAGAAATCACAGTAATTCTTTCCCACAAATGACCTGATTTTCGTTTGGGGCAAGGATTCGACTGCTTATCTTTTATTGTTTCAGATACGGCTTTATCCATAATAAACTGTTAATCGTTTTTAATACGATACGTTGCCTTTTCCCATTATTATTTTGTTTCTGTTTTGTGTTGAGAAAACCCTAAAAATTTGTCTTTTGAATCAGAACATTTCCGATATGATTATCTTTGGAAAGAGTAATGAAAACAGTCTGCCTTATCCATTTCTGTTTGCTGGTTGAGCTTTCCTTAATTAAATCATGTTCCCATAAGTCAAAATAAAGAATTCATCCGAATTATATTTTTTCTTTGTTTTCATACGTACTCACAACGTTTGTTAATTATTCAAATTGTGATAATATACAATTTTCCCATCTGGACACTCTTATACATCTATCATTATAACACTCTTTCATTCACATTTCAACCCGCAATTTCCCAAGATGCCACAATCCTTCTCAACGTGTAACAATTTCATCTGTTTCGACAAAATCCACGACATTGTTTTGTGAAATTCAACCGCAACCATCATTTTGCTTGAAGCGATTCTGTTTTTTCACTAGAACCTATTCACCTGACGCACCCTGCATTCAGAGAAATCGGTTCCAATATTCCTCGAAAAAATCATCATCTTTCTCTTGGTTTCAGCAACTTTGTTTCTGCTTAGCGCGAGCGTCCTGCCGTCCGTCAAAGTCACGGTGGTTTTTCCGATTGACTCAATAAACCGAAAATTGA